>DNNS01000009.1 GCA_003497555.1 Spirochaetia bacterium | reverse complement strand
TGTACCTGTAACGGCAGGCGCATGGCAGAATCAAGAAGTTTTATCAGCACACCCGGGTTCATTTCGTAACAGGCAATGTGGGCAGCACCCAATATTTCCTGCGGATACTGCGCTATCAAATCACGTAAAATAATGCTGGTTCCACTCGCATCCTGTACCGGGCACAGACCATATCCTTCATGTTCCGCATAGTACGTTCCGGTTTCTACACAGGAGGCAATCCAGTCTTCAGGATATTCGGTATNNGGATACGGTTCGGAAGAATACGAAATATTTGTACCGGATTTACTGACTCTGCGTTCATGAGTAACAGTATGACTACATTGTTTAAATTAGTAAATATTATAGCGCGCAAAAGATATATTCATGAACGCAAACCGGAAAAATATACAGAACAGGTACAAAGACCAAACGGTATTTTCTGGTCATCCAGCTGAACTGGTTATTAGAAAATACTGATTACGTGCGAACCATTTTTGTCACAGCACATCTTGAGATCCAATTCTGCCGACAAAGTGCGACGGTGATTTTCCCATTACTTTTTTAAACGCAGCGGAAAATGTGAACTGACTGGCAAACCCCAGCCGGGCCGCAGTTTCTTTCACGCTAAGTCCCTGCCGAAGCAGCTGTGCCGCCAGCCGCAGTTTATATTGCAGAAAGGCCCGTTGCGGACTATTGCCAAAATACTGTTTGAATTTATATTCCAGACTGCGGCGGCTGATACCAAGGCCTGCAGCCAGAGCGCTGCTGTCTAGCTGTTCCTGCTGATGCGCAGTGAAAAAATCGCGAATAACACGGGAAAAACTATTATGCCCGGAATAATCAATTATTTCTGCGGAAACAAGCGATGGAAGAGCAGAGAGTATCTGCTTAATGAGTAACTCAGCCATTTCATCTGTATACAGCGCGCGATCTGTTTGTTCTTCAGCAAACGCAATCAGGCTCTGTAATTGATCCATGATTTTTTGGTTTTTTTTAAGATTAAAAACACGATTACCCGCAATGGCGGTGTCCCGATTGAAAAAAGGCTGATTCCATTTAGCGCCGCATAAATCCAGCATATTAAATGCCAGAATCGCCACTTCGCTTTGCGCTTGAAAAAAATCCGCATGTGTATCCTCTGGCTGTATAAGCAGGGCATCTTTATACTTTATTTTTACCAGCTCATGGTTCAACAGACAGGAATACGAGCCCTTTCGGACAAATATTATTTCATACCAATCATGCTGATGTTCAGCTAACTTGTGCTGTTGAGGAAAACGCAGATTAGAAAACTTAATCAAATCCGGTTGAAATCCGACATCCGTGTTTTTTTCCACATATGCACTGCGAAATGGTTTTAGCAGTTCATTACTTTTTCCTTTTTGTGCAGTTGTGAAATCATTCTTATGTTCCGGAGAGTATATTCCCATCCTGTAAATTATACCCCCCAAGCACAATAAATTCAAACGACTTTTGCGCAGACCCTTATTCTATTTGCGCTATTTACTATTTACTTTACAAATAACATCCAATATAATTAATTATATGAAAACAATTGCGCTTGACAATCTATGGAACCTTGCATTTACCCATCCTCGCTCCTCGGTTCATTGCATTATACCGGCTACGGTCCCCGGGAACGTTGAACTTGATTTGATCCGGGATGGTTATATTAGCGATCCGTATCCAGCTGATAATGTTAAGGCCATGGATGAGTGGGCTCGAGTTAATGACTGGACTTACGTAACGGAATTTCCCGAGCCTATGACTGCGTCAGGAGAGAAAATCCTGCTGATCCTGGAAGGAATCGATACAATCGCAGATGTTTTTCTGAATGGGGAAAAGATATTGCGCTGCGAAAATATGTTTATCACGCATCAAACGGATATAACGCATCTGCTCACAGCGCGGAATACCTTGCGCATTGTCATTTACAGCGCTGAACTATTTGCCAGACAATTCCCGCAAAGTGCGTTCCAGGTGTCGCGTGATCACCGGCACGCTGAAGCCTATATTCGAAAGGCTGCACATATGTGGGGATGGGATAATGCCCCGCGGCTCTTGAGCGCCGGAATTTGGCGGCCGGTCTACCTGAAAATTGTAAAGCCTGTGCATTTTACTGATGTATATATTTATACCCGGCAGGCTTCTGCACAACAAGCCCAGCTTGGTATTAACTGGCAATTCTGCACGCCTGATGAAAATCTAGGCGATTATAATGGAAAGTTAAGTGTCAGCTTTCAAAACAATGAGATCCTGCGTCAGGAATTTTCTATTAATTTCACATCCGGTAAAATCCGGAATATCACCATTGACACACCGCATCTCTGGTGGCCCCATGGCTATGGAGACGCGAACCTGTATGATATTACCATTAGTATTACCAGAAATAATGAAACGCTGGCAGAATGGAAAACCCGTTTTGGAATCCGGGAAATAAAATTGATGCGTACGCCGGTAATGAATAAAGAGCAGGGGAATTTCATTTTTTTGTGTAACGGCGAAAAAATTTATTGCCGCGGTACAAACTGGAAACCGCTTGATGCCCTGCATTCCCGAACCGCAGAAAAAAACCGCCGGGCTCTTGAGCTCTGCACAGATCTTAACTGCAATATGATCCGTGTATGGGGCGGAGGCATTTATGAAGATCATGATTTTTTTAATTTCTGCGACGAACAGGGGCTGCTGGTGTGGCAAGATTTCATGTTTGCCTGCTGCCTTTATCCGCAAGATAATCATTTTCAAAACGCGGTTTCCCTGGAAGCGGAGTATATCATAAAAAAACTGCGTAATCATTGTTCTCTTGCTCTCTGGTGCGGCGACAATGAAACGGATCAGCTTTTCGCCTGGGGCATCTGGCCCGGAGAAACCGTACCATCCGATAATGTTATCAGCCGCAGAGTACTGAAAAACATGGCAGCCATGCATGATCCATACCGTCCATTCCTGGAGAGTTCCCCGTACATTAATGATGACACGGTCCGTCAATGCCGGAAACAGCCGGATGTAAAAAAGAAGCCAATTTTAGATTCACAAATGCCGGAACAGCATCTTTATGATGAAAATAATTATCACCAGCGGCTAATGAATTCCAACGCCCGTTTTGTCAGTGAGACCGGCCAGGGCAAACTGATTTCCGAATCTGACAGCATAATTGCCCGTGAGAAAAACCGCATTATGGATTTATGGAACCGGACTGCGCCGGCAGATGATAATACCAGGGAACTGGCGGAACGCTACCAGATGGATAATCACGGTATTAATGACGGGCGTATCATGAAAAACCTCGTCCGCACCTATTTTACCGAGACCATAACACCAGATAATTTCGCCGATTTTCGTCTGGCGGTTAACGCGGCTGCTGGCGACGGTTATAAATTCGCGGTGGAATATCACCGAGCCCGTAAATGGGACAAAACCGGCCTGTTGTGGTGGTCATTGATAGAAATGTTTCCGCAAGCGGCCAACAAAGCATTAGTCGATTATTGTTTTCAGAAAAAAATGCCTTATTTCTGGATAAAGCAGGCGCAGCAGACATGTGTAATTGTCGGATTGCTTGATGAAAAAAAAAGAAACGTACATCTGTATGCAGTTAATGATTCCTTGCGGGAATTTACTGCTTGTCTGCAAGTTTCATTATACGAAGTAAATTCATTTACCCCATACAAAAAAATAATAATTCAATTTTCCAAAAACAGCAGTAGGTATACCGGCATCAAGCTTTCCGGTCGGAAACATGCGCTTTTTTTATTTGAATGGGAAATTGACAATATAAAATATTTTAATCATTGTATTACCGGTTTCCCGCCATATGATTTTAATCGGTATAAAGAATGGTGCGCGGTACTTGACCGCATTTACCGCCGGAAAAAAAAATGAAATTAAATAGTTATTTTTAAAAACAAACAAGGAGCAACAATGAGCATGCACATAAAGGTTTTATTTTTTTTGGCCGCTCTGCTGTTTTTAGCGCATGCTGATGAGCTATCCCTGGAAAACAACAATTTTGAAGTAATTTATCAAAAAGAAGGTATTGATCTCCCCTCCGGCTGGAATGTATACAAATGGAGTAAAACAGCGGCAGCAGAATGCCGATCTGTAAAAGGCGGGATTTCCGATAATTACGCAGTAATTATCCGTCCCTCCGCT
>DNNS01000365.1 GCA_003497555.1 Spirochaetia bacterium | reverse complement strand
TTATTGTAAATACCTGCACCGTAACCGGCAAAGCCGATCGTAAATCACGGGCCGCCCTGCTGGCTGCCTGCCGCGGATCCAGGGTGCGTATGGTAGCAGGTATCGGCTGCTATACAGAACTAATCAAGGCAAATGACTTTAATCCCGGAATCAATTATTTCTCCATTCCGCAGAATAAAAAAAGCCAGGCCTGCAGTCTGATCCTTGACAGGCTGGGTATAAAAGATGTCTGGAATGAAAAAAAAATCGAAGGTATGGTTTCAGAGCACACCCGGGCGTTTATTAAAATTCAGGACGGCTGCCGGGAATTCTGCTCTTACTGCCGTATACCATATGCACGGGGAATGCCGGCCTCAAAACCGGCAGAAAAAATATTGGCTGAATTTTCAAGTTTAACGGCAAATAAAGTTCCCGAAATTGTTCTTTCCGGTATAAATATCGGCGCATATAATGACCGGGGCCTTGAGCTTGCAGGCCTGATTAATAAAATTTTAAATATAGATGGTCCGCTGCTCAGAATTTCTTCAATAGAGCCTTGTCATCTCACACAGCAACTGATCGAAATTTTTCCTCACCCGCGCCTGTGCCGGCACCTGCATATTCCCCTGCAGTCAGGCTCAGACCGTATTCTTTCCGAAATGGGAAGAAAATACGATTCGCAGTTTATCCACAGCCTGTGCGGGAATATTTACAAACGCTGCCCGGAAATGGCTCTAAGCACAGATATCATTACCGGGTATCCGGGGGAAACCGGAGATGATTTCGAGTCAGGCCTGAAACTGCTGACAGACTGCGGATTCATGCGTCTTCATGCTTTTCCCTATTCTGCACGCCCCGGTACTGCGGCAGCTGAAAAAAAAGATAATATTTCTTCAGATTGTAAAAAAGAACGGGTAGCGGATTTAATGAGTTTATCCGGCCGGCTGCTTTCAGCTTATTGCCGGCGGCAAAAAAAAATGAGATGCCGGCTGGTAGTGGAAAAAACCGTAAAAGACAGCCCGGATAATTATTGCGAAGGAACAACTGATAATTATCTTAAAGGTCGGCTAAAAGCCCGGGCACAAAAAGGCGAAGTTCTTGACGTTATATTAACCGGAGAACAATCCGGAAATTGTGTTTTCGAGCTTGCTTTCCGGACAGACTGATGGCTTTTTTCAGACATTAAAATCCTGAATAAAACCGATATGCCGGAATCGAAATAATCAATTCCGGCATATCGAAGCAGTTTTACTTCAGCTCAATTTTTCTTGGCATTACAGCCGGTTGTTTTTTTAACAGAATTTTCAATACTCCGTCACGGTATTCCGCTTCAATACTTTCAGCGCTGATACCTTCCAGAAACCAGCTCCGGCTGAATTTTCCATACGCCGATTCTGCCAAAAAACGGGTCTTGTTTTCGGCATAAACGTTTTTTCTTTCACCGCTGACAGTCAGAATATCGTTTTTAATTTCTACTGCGATGTTTTCTCTGGCGACTCCGGGAAGAAGCACGTCAATTTCATAACTGTCTTCTTTTTCAATGATGTCGGCCAGCGGAGAAAAATGTTCAGGCTCCGGCGCAGTTCCAAGAACCTGATCAAATAATGTAGATTTTTCCGGTACAAGCCACATAAGGCACCTCCATAATTTTATTATGTTAATATCCTACATTTTTTGTGCCAATTTTTTATCGCTCGCAGAAGAATTAAAATCATAATTTTATCCGTATTTACAGGTATAATAGCAAAATTTTATAAAAAATATAGTTTTTTTTAAATAATCACTTCGGTTTTTTTTTAACTGTGTCAAATGGAAACAGAAAAACGATTTAAAATGTATTTTTGTATTTAAAATCGGTATATTTTAAAAATTCAGGCTGTCGAAACGGGCTCAGATGCGATAAGATCGCAAAAATGCAACCGAAGGTGTACTATTTCTAGGACGCATTTTTTCAGGCACTGAAGCAGACGGGGCTTAATATCCTGATTTCAAAAATTTACGGCGCTAAAGGCGATACCTCTTCAGATATAATATTACCTGCCGGGGCAACAATATACATTCCGTCACGGATAATTTGATCGCTCGGATTACGCACTTCATAGGTATATTTGTAATTTGCCCGGAAATCAAAATTTATTAAATTTTGATACCATTTGGCAGTTTCAAAAAATTCTGTGCCTATGGTGAAATTACTTTGCGAATAGGAAACCTCTAAAGTATGGGTATTTCCGGAATCTATTTTTTTATATTCGGTCGCTTCGTTAATTCCCAAATCGCTGAGGTGAAAAGTCTGACCGTCAAAAATAATATCCCAGGTAATTCCCATAAGAGCATGATTGCTTTTTAAATCATATTCAGCAGAGTTTTTAAAGCGCAGTTTGGCTGAGCAGGCTGATGTGATAAAAATTAAAAAAATAAAAAATATGTTTTTCAAAAGTTATCCGTTTGTTTAGCAGATGCTGCTTTATATTATTTTAATGTTATTTATTATTTTGGGCAAGTCATAGTATTAGCTTACGAATTCCCACAAAATTTACAAGATAGGAGAAAAAAAGAGCATGTCCCATATTGTCAAGCGTTTTCTGCAGATTAAATATAGACGCGTACCCAAGAAAAAAAATTGCGTCCTGTTAGCTTCACAAAACCCGGGACTCTTTAAGCACAGTAATATTATCCATAGTAATATAACTTTTTTACATTGACACAGCCGTTTAACTTTATTATAATAAACCGCAGGAGGCAATGATGCTGAAATTTGTTTTGTTTTCTTTAATTGCGGTTAATATTTTTTCTACCGATTTTCCATTGCTTGATTTCAAGCAGGCCTGGGTGCTTCCGGAAGGGGCAAAAATTGAAAATGATACGCTTGTAATAAATGGCAATCCCGGAGAGTACCTAAGAGCCAATCTGGCAGTACCTGCCGATGCCTTCGGAAGCAAGCCCTTTTATATTATCGGAGAAATTAAAATTTTTAATGTCAAACCCGGTAAAGCTTCTTATCATGCCCCCAAATTCAAAATTATTGATAAAGATAATCCTCAATTTTATATTGCCAACAACATTTCTGCCGGAGGTTCTTTTTCCGAATGGACTCCCTATTCCCTGAAATGCACCCTCAAACCGGAATATCAAACCAGAACACTGCTGATTGAAATAGCCATGCAGGAATGCGAAGGAACTTTTTTTATCAGGAACCTTGCTTTTTCCCTGAATCCTCCGGAAGTAAAATATGTTTTTCCGTTTGCACTTCCGGTTGATCCGGTATGCAGACTGGAAATCAATACACGGAATAAAACTCCTTTCAATAATAATCTGTTAGGATGCAACGAGCAGTTTACCGGAGATCCGGAATTCGGCTATGACCAGGAGCGCATCGAAAATATTATATCCGCAACCCGCCTTCCTCTGCTGCGGTTTCCCGGCGGTACGGTTGCCAACTGGTATAACTGGGAAACCGACATGTTCAAAATGCTTCCCGGAGACTCGAAGCCGCCGCATGGAGATTTGCAAAAAAAATTCGGTTATCCGGATTACGAGAGAATTTGTAAAAAATACCATATTACCTCCATCCAGGTTTTCAATATACTTTTCGACACTCCGGAATATTCTGCCAAGCGCCTGGAATTCCTGAAAAAAAGCGGTCTGGTTATTCCCTGGATAGAACTGGGCAATGAAAACTATGCCGAAAAACAGCAGAGTAAAGAAGTGAATTCGGTTGCAACCTATATGGAAAAATGCAAACAGGTAACAGCAACGCTTAAAAGCATAGATAAAAATATCCTATGCGCTGTTAATATTGAAAATCCGAATTCCGAAAACTGGACTCTTCCCCTGTCAAAAGAAAAATTTTATGATGCTGTGGTAATTCATCCGTATATTTATATCGGCGTCAAGGATAAAGAACTTGATCTGAACACTTCCCGCATCATGCTTTCATCGTACAGTATGCTCTATAAAGAACTTACTGACTGCGAAAAAATTTTTAACGGACGGCCGTTTTTACTGTCGGAATGGGGTTTGCTGGCTCCACCGCAAATTTCTTTCAATATGCTCGGAGCGCTGGGCACAGCGGATATGTTTAATGCCATTATTGAATTTTCCGAAAAGGGAATGGTAAAAATGGCGTCAATTCATATTTTATTCGGCGGCTTTATGGGGCTGTATCATCATCAAGACGGGAATATCAACAAACGGCCGTACGCTTTTATGTTTGATCTTATGATTAAAAGCTTTCTTGATTCGGAATTATTCCAGGCGCACTCCGCAGGGCCCATGCTGGCTGATAATCTGCCGGCTGTGCAGGCCAAGGCAGCAATCGGCAAAGACCAGGTTATACGCGTATATGCCGTAAATAAAACTCCGGCCGAAACCAGGCTTGATCTCCTGCTTGACGGAAAAAAATTCAGCGGAAATTTTACGCGTTTTACCTATGCGGAAAAAGATCCGGCCGCAGTAATGATTTATCCTCTTGCGGCAGATGCGGTAACGGCCAGCAGGGAAAAAGGCCTTATACGGCTGCCCCCCTACTCCATAAACTGCGTGGAACTCAGATAAAAAATAATTTTTTGTTTAAAGATTTTTCAGAAGTTCGTCAATCTGGAATGACGGAGCCAAAGTCTCAAGATACTTCTGTATTTTTACCCGGGCCTGCAGGGAGATATTGGTAAATTCAATACCGATGTTTTTCCCTTCAGACAGTTCTTCAAACCTGCGTATTGCTCCTTCCACTATAATTTTTTCATTTTCATCCAGACGCAGGGTAATTTTTAATACGGTTCCTAAATGCAGATATTTAAGCAGAAATGGGTCAGACGCGCTGAAAAGCATGCCTTTTTCGCTTAAATCCATGGCCCGGAAGGAAAAATCCTGGGCTGAATCTATATTAAAAAGATAATTTTTTAATACTGCCTCGGTAATCAGCGCTGTACATTCTTCAATCTGGCTGATTTTTTCAATATTATACGCCAGCGGACTGCGATGCAGAAGCCGTATCCAGCCGGCTACGTTTCCGAAAAGCAGTATGGGCATGATCAGCAGGGAACCAATATTCTTTTTTGCGTAGGTTTCTACCAGTATATGCAGATGATCTTTTATCTGTTCGGGAGTCCAGCCGATTTCCTTGACGCGCTGATAAAACGGCAGAAAAGATATAAAACCGTTATCCGTTAGCGGTCTGAGCCAGCTAGCCATATCAGATGCCTTGATTATATAAAGAGGTTTTTTATACTGCAGTACCAGATTGGCGGCTAAATCGTAATTCTCATTTTTACGTTTGAGTTTTATTGCTGCGGAGTGGGAAAATTTTGCCAGCTCTTTCTGAACCAGCCGGAATACCGTCGGAAGATCAATTTCATTTTTTGCAATTTCCGCATAAATAGCCCTTAAAATAGCAGATGGTTTGGATGCGGCGGCGTCAATGGCAGCCAGAGATTCCGGCTGCGCAATCACTGAAAATTTAATAAAAATTTTATTTCTGACATCTATACGTTCCCTGGTACGCGTGGTAAATACCAGCATTTTTACCGGCGGGGTTAAAAGCACTTCCCGGCTGCTGGAAATAATTATGGTGGTTTCAAGAGAATAATGGCAGTCTTCCAGATCAAATTCAACAAGTACATCGGTATCGGTAAAATCAAAAGGCATTACCTTTTCGGTAAGAAGGACTATATTGTCCGAATTGATTTTGCTGAAAATTCCGCTGTAGCTTTTATCTTTATAATGTATCTGCAGGGAAGTTTTATTTTTACGGGCCGCGATCAGGCGATCCGCAATGCGGACATTAGCGGTTATTATTTCATCAGGATTCTGCTGTCTGATTTTTCCGGTTGCATTAACTTCATTCATTTTTTCTCCTTGGTAAACCGCATACCGTATTTTTCCCGGCGGGTATTAATGGCAATTAGCCGGTGTGATAACCCAGGTTGGCAAGTACATTCCCGATATGCACGGCGATGGAGGGTTTTTCTATATAACCGTCGTGCGGAATATTAACAAGAATATCAGCGTATACACATTTGGGGTAAGCGGTTAAAAAAATCACCCTGATATCCGGATTATTTTTTTTTATTTCGGCACAGGCATAAATACCGTCATCGGATTTTTCCATGGAAATGTCCATGAATACAACATCGGGTGTATAGAGTTCACAGGCTTTTACAGCTTCTTTCCCGGTACGCACTTTATCTATTACATTATGTCCGAAAAGTTCAAGCTGCAGCTGGAGCATTTCGCTTATCAGGCTTTCGTCTTCGGCGATGATTATACGTGCCATCTTTTTCTCTTATTTAATATTCGGCACGGAAAAAAGCAGAATGAACTTTAAAGGTAACAGGAGGTTTGTTTTTTGAAGCGATTTTAATTTTATGTTTTTATTTTCGGGTAATTGCACTCTGGATTCCACCTGATTGTCTTGCTGACTCATCATATCCCTATATCAACCTGAATATATTTTATCATGATAATGGTAAAAATGTTAATTTGAAAAATAATATCACAAGGAGACTGGTACTGAGGACTGAAATTTAGAGGATAGATGATCGGAATCCGTTATAGTCTCTAAATTTCAGTTCTTTTATCGATATTTGTGTTAATTTAAATTTTTTTTCTTGGGCATACGTCTATATTTAATCTACAGAAAAGTCTTGATATCATGGTGCATACTTTTTTTTACTTCCCATGAAAATTTACATCAGTTTTCTGCTTTAACATGGAAATTTTACTATTTTATTTACCCAAGAAATGAATTCGCACCCATAACGCGGACGCTATAGATCAAATATCGATACTATTGTATAATGCACCCTCGAAGATATCATTTTTATTTTTATGGAGAAATTATGAATTTAAAAATTGATGATTTAAATAATAAAAAACTTGTTTACCTTGATAATCCCAAAATTTTCAGGATATTACAAGAATTCCTGCCGATTTTAAATCCCGATAAAATTACGGTTATAACCGATACGCCGGAAGATATTGCTTATGTGCGGGAATGCGCGGTAAAAAACTACGAAGAGCGTAAACTTTCCATCAGCGGGCATACCGTTCATTTTGACGGAATGGAAGACCAGGGCCGCGATACGGAAAAAACCAAAGTGCTGCTGCCCCCGGGTAAAACCATCAGCCGGCAGATTAATACCGGGGAACGCACAGAATGTCTAAACGAGATAAAAAGTTATATGCAGGGAGCCATGCAGGGCAGGGAATGTTTTATCCGTTTTTTCTGCCTGGGTCCGCTGGCTTCGGATTTTTCCGTTTCCGCCCTGCAGATTACCGACTCCGCCTACGTGGGGCACAGCGAAGATATTTTATACAGATCCGGATACGAACAGTTTAAAAAACTGAAACCGGCAGACGATTTTTTTTATTTTGTACATACCGCCGGCAAGCTTGACAGCAGGGGTAATTCTGTTGATGTTGAGAAAAAACGCATTTATATTGATATTGCTGAAAACCGCGTACTTACCGTAAACAGCCAGTATGCAGGCAATACTGTAGGCCTGAAAAAGCTTGCTTTGCGTCTGGGCATCAACCGGGCTGATCAGCAAGGCTGGCTTACTGAGCATATGTTTATTATGGGCGCCTGTCCGCAGGGAAAAAACCGCAAGACATATTTCGCCGGTGCTTTTCCCAGCGCCTGCGGAAAAACATCTACTGCCATGATTCCCGGACAAACCATTGTCGGCGATGATATCGCTTATATTAAAATAAAAAATAAAAAACCCTTTGCTGTAAATATAGAACAGGGAATTTTCGGAATAATTGAAGATGTTAATCCTGCTGATGATCCGGTAATTTATAAAGCGCTCACCACTCCGCGGGAGCTGATTTTTTCCAATATTCTTGTTAATAACGGACATTCTTACTGGCCGGGAATGGGAAAGACGCTTGCGGAAGAAGGCGAAAATCATTCCGGCAAATGGAAACTTGGAGCAAAAGATAAAGAAGGAAAAATCATTCCCTATGCCCACAAGAATGCCCGTTACACCATACGTTTAAAAGAACTGGAAAATGTCGATGAAAAACTCGATGATGCAAACGGCGTGGAACTCAGCGGAATCATTTACGGCGGCCGCGATTCCGACACCTCGGTTCCTGTACTTCAAAGCCTTACCTGGCAGCACGGAGTATTTTTAGGAGCAACGATCGAATCTGAAACCACTGCCGCCACTCTTGGTCAGACGGGTGTGCGTAAATTCAGCCCCATGGCCAATATGGATTTTTTGGTTATACCCCTGGGAAAATATATCGCCAATCATATAGCCTTCGGCGCCAGGTGCGTCAAAGTTCCGCTGGTTTTTAAAACCAATTATTTTCTGAAAGACGAGGGGAAATTTCTTAATTCCAAACTTGATAAAAAAATCTGGCTGCTCTGGATGGAGGGAAGAGTACACGGTGAATACAAGGTAAAAGAAACTCCGGCCGGTTATATACCTGTATACGAAGATTTGGCCGGGCTTTTTCAGAAGATTCTGAATAAAAAATATTCCAGGGAAGATTACAGCAAGCAGTTCTCTTTGCGTCTTTCCCGCTTTCTGGAACAGACTGACAGAATTGAGAAATGGTATGCTGCTGAATCTGATATTCCCCGCGAGTTTTTATCTGAACTTTCCGATTTACGGTTAAGACTTGACGCCTGCAGGAAAAAATTTAAAAAAGATATTATTGCACCTGAAGAATTTTGATCGGGTGTTATTTCCAGGCCAGGGTGTAATTCAGGGCTGTGGTTTGTGCCGGAAACAGCGCAACTGCCGTATGTACCGGCCCGTAGATTGAAAGCTGTATTTTATCGTC
>DNNS01000671.1 GCA_003497555.1 Spirochaetia bacterium | reverse complement strand
CTGGTGTCCTTGGCGGTGAGAAAATAAACGAAAAGGAAGAAAATTTATGGAGATTAAT
This sequence comes from Spirochaetia bacterium, assembly GCA_003497555.1. GTDB lineage: Bacteria > Spirochaetota > UBA12135 > UBA12135 > UBA12135 > UBA12135. The sequence goes on along the minus strand of DNNS01000671.1, from coordinate 3,381 downwards.
GAAATCACCGAAAAAATAATCGGTGCGGCGATAACTGTTCACAAGAATCTTGGTCCCGGTTTTCTTGAATCTGTGTATCAAGCAGCTTTGGCATACGAAATGTCCAAAAATAACCTTGCATATGAAAAAGAAAAAGAGATGCCCGTGTCTTACCGTGATGTTATTCTTGATATTGGTTTTCGCTGTGATTTCCTTGTTGAAAATAAAGTTATAGTAGAATGTAAAGCAGTAAAAGCATTAGCGCCTGTTGATGAAGCACAATTGCTTAATTATCTGATGATTTCCAGCTTACATGCAGGATTACTTATAAATTTTCATGTTCTGAAACTAAAAGAAGGAATAAAAAGAATTGTAAATAATTTGTAACTACTCAGAGTTTAAAATTTAAAACCTGCCCGATTACCTGCAAATTTTTTACACAAAAGGAGACGCGATGAAAGCAGAATTTACAGCGATCATTGAGGCCGCCTCTGAAGGCGGCTATTGGGCCATTTGTCCGGAGGTGCCTGGCGCCAACGGACAAGGAGAAACTATAGAAGAAGCCAAGAATAATTTACGAGAGGCCATAGGCCTGATTCTGGAGGATCGCAGGACTGACATTCTTCGCGGCTTACCCGAAGATGCCATCCGGGACAAGGTGCTTGTTGAATGAAGCGCAGGGATCTGGAGCGCAGATTGAGAATTGCCGGCTGTTACCTGAAGCGGGAGGGCGGCGCTCACTCGCTTTGGATTAATCCGAAAAACGGTGTCGTGGAAGCAGTTCCGCGGCATACCGAAGTTAAAGACCCATTGGCAAAAAAAATTTTAAAAAATTTAAACGCAGAATAAATTACCGAACCGCGGAGAGGTAAACGCACAGGCTATCCACGCGGAGGGACGCAGAGAGTACTGGCCGGTAAGCCTCTGCGTGGAAGGCAGCGGGAAGGGCTCTCTGCGTGGCTGGGCAGCGTGGAGCTGCTCTGCGGTTAAATTTTTTTATTTTTCATTTAATATTACAATCTGAGTGGATACAGAAATTTAAAGAGGTAAAAAAGAAAAGGAACCGCGGATAGGCAAACGCACAAGAAAACATAACAAATCATTAAACAAAATAAGCCCCGGGGAATTAAACCCGTTCGGATTAAATTTGATTTTCCCTCTGCTTTCAGGTATAATGTACCTCCCGGGAAGAATTCCCGCCTTAATAATCCAGGGTATATATGAAACTGGCAGAACGCTTGAAATTTTTTGATGCCTCAGGTATCCGGAAAGTTTTTGATTTGGCAAGAACCATGACCAATCCGGTTAATTTAAGTATTGGACAGCCTGATTTTGATATACCTGAAATTTTTAAAAAAGAAGCAAAAAAAGCCATTGATCAGGGTTTTAACTCATATACTCCCACCCAGGGACTGCAGGAAACTATCGATCTGGTAAATAATCTGGTTTATCAATCAAAAGGCTATAAACCGCCCGATACCATTATTACTTCCGGTGTTTCGGGAGGAATTCTGCTTTCGTATCTGGCGCTGCTTGACCCGGGCGACGAAATTATTATACCGGATCCTTACTTTGTCATGTACAAGCATTTAGCGCGCCTTACCGGCTCCAAACCGGTTTTTCTTGATACCTATCCTGATTTCTGTATAAAAAAAAGCGCATTATTACCCCTGATTAACAGTAAAACCCGGTGTATTGTAATAAATTCCCCCAACAATCCTACGGGAAACGTACTGTCTGAAGAAGACATTGCACTGGTGGTAGAAACGGCCAAACGCCATAACCTTGTTATTATCAGCGATGAAATATACGATTACTTTCTTTACGACCGTAAATCACTTCCCTCGCCATGGGGTAAATACGAAAATGTCGTACTGTTAAACGGTTTTTCCAAAGCGTTTTCCATGACCGGATGGCGCATCGGATACGCCTGCGGCCCTAAAGATTTAATTAACGAAATGAAAAAACTTCAGCAGTATACATTTGTCTGTGCGCCTTCTTTTGCCCAGAAAAGCCTTTCGGTTATTGCAGAAGCCGATATGTCAGTTTACCGTAATTCCTACCGGGAAAAACGCGATATGATCTGGCTGGGACTTAAAGACAAATATTCCCTGCAGAAACCCGGCGGCGCTTTTTACGCTTTTCCCCGGAGCCCTTATGATACTGATAAATTTATCGCTGCAGCCCTTAAGGAACAAATGCTGATTATACCAGGCAATGTTTTTTCCGAAAAAAATACGCATTTCCGCATTGCTTTTGCCCAGAGTGATGAAACGATCAGGCGGGGGCTTGAAATCTTTAACAAAATAGCCGGAGAAAACAGATGAGCCGCGACGACCGCAACCGGAGACACCGCTATCACAGGTATAAAGACCGCAAACAGCAGAAAAAGCCGGTTTTTCAGAATATTGATATCCCGCTTAAAAAAAAATCCCGCGAAGAATATGAACAAATCTTCAAACTCATGAATGTTGAAATTTCCGACCTGCTTTCCAATGAAATCTGTCCCTTGTGCAGCCTGCCCATCGAAGATTATTATTCAACAATCTATTATAAACAGCATGACAAGCGCGTTCACCTGGAATGTGTTATCAAGGAAATTTCCGCCCGGGAGTCTCTGCGGCCGGATGAAAATATCTGTTATATGGGCGGCGGATCTTTTGCGATCTGTTCCTATCAAGATTTGAGGGGAAGATACCGATTCTTTATAAGAAAGAGAATTCAATTTGAGGATCGCAGCAAAAATCTTCAGAAACTGCTNNCACCCCGCATTCATGACTAACGAACTTTTAACCCAACCTGCAAATCAATACAAGGTTTCGCTTTCCAGCTTTGAAGGCCCGCTTGATCTGCTCTATCAACTGGTAAAAACCTCAGAAATCAATATTTTTGACATACCGATTTCTGAAATAACCAGGCAGTACCTTGAATACATAGCATTTATGCAGAAAGTTGATGCCGAACTGGCCTCGGAATTTCTGGTTATGGCGGCTACTCTGGTGCAGATCAAGGCCCGTATGCTGCTGCCGGCCGAACTTACAGACAGTGACAGCGAATTTGAAGATCCCCGTTCCGAGCTGGTAAACCAGCTGCTTGAATATCAGAAATACCGGCAGGTTTCCGAAAAATTAGCGGTTTTTGAGGCTCATACCGAGCGTATTATAGACCGCAAAGACAGCCAGATGATTTTCGATGTTACCCNNTGCCGTAATCCGCGAAGAAGAATTCACTATTGACGAAAAAATAGAGCTTATTAACAGCAGGCTGACCGAAGAGGAATCCGTTAATTTTTATTCCCTGTTCACCAAACGCATTACCAGAAACGAAATAATTGTTACCTTCTGGGCTATTCTGGAAATGGTAAAAGCACGTGTCATCAAACTGCGCCAGCATGTACTATTC
>DNNS01000460.1 GCA_003497555.1 Spirochaetia bacterium | reverse complement strand
GGGGCTCCATGCCCTGTTCCATTTTCTGATAAATATTTTCAGCCACAACAATGGCATCATCAACTATCATTCCCACCACAATAATGAATCCGAACATGCTCATCATATTGAGAGTAATGCCCATAAAGCGCGATAACACCAGAGCGGCGGAAAAAGCCACCGGCATGCCCATTACTGTCCAGAAAGAAGTGGCAGCGTCAAAAAATAAAAAAAGAATAATAACAACAAAGATCAGTCCGTAAAAGGCGTTGCTGGTAAGTACCGAGAGGCGGTTTTTAACAAATACCGCCGTATCGTTTATTACCAGGAACGATGCGCCCGGATATCTTTTTTCGTATTGCTTGCAGAGCGGATGTACGGCATCGGAAATTTTTATATTGTCCCCCTGCCGGTTTTTTTTAATCTGGATATTTATGCCCTGTTTCCCGTTGGCCCGGTAGTATTTATCCGCATCCCTGAACCCGGCGTAAACCCGGGCTACATCTTCCACACATACGGTATTCAAATCGTCATTGGCCCTTACAATGATTTTACGTATTTCATCAGGGGTATAAAAAACTCCCTGTACCCTGATCAGAAATTCCTTGTTCTGAAAATAAATTTTCCCGCCCGGCAGGTTGATATTCCGCAATTTAATGGCATTTATCAAATCGGTCATGGTTATGCCCAGTTCTTCCATGCGCACCGGATCAGCTTCGACTTTTACTTCCTCGTCGCGGTAGCCGAGAACAGTTACGCCGCCCACGCCCGGAATCAGACGGGCATCATTTTCAAAATTATCAACGATTTTCCTGAGTTCCCATTCATTTTCCCCGCCTGCGGCCAGCACCTGAATAACCGGAATCAGCCCTTCATCTATGGTCATAACCGATAATATTTCAGCGTCATCCGGCAGGTTCAGTTTGTCGATTTTATCGGAAATATCATTACGCACATCGCGGATGCGGTTCTCATAATCAGCGCTTACCGTGGCAATTATACTTGAAAAATTTTCCTTGGAGGTTGATTCCAGCTTTTCAATTCCGGAAATATCCTTTATCTCCTTTTCCACCGGAAAAGTAACAAGATTTTCCACAGTGCGGGCGGAAGCCCCCGGATACATAATGGTGATAAAAACCTGGTTCATGGTAAAGGTGGGAAAGGCTTCTTTCTGTCCGTTAAAATACTGATAAATACCGAACAGGCACAGGATAATTACCGCCAGATTCATCAGCTTGGCCTGTTTTATAAAAAATGCAATAAATGAATTCATTGTAATGCCCTTTTAAAAAATTTTTTACAGATTGCTGCCCGTATCAATTCCATACAGTGAAAGCAGATTGCCTCTTTTGTATTCCAGCTGCAGCACGGAAAGGCGGTAGCGCATATCATGCACTGCCAGACTGATTTGCGCTCCCCTGGCCATACGCATGTAATCATCAAGGTCTTTGGCGGAAATTTTCCCGTTATCATAATCACGCCTGGCCAGATCCAGCATGCGGTCATAATGAGAAGAAATTTCACGGTAAGATTCCATGGCCTTGTGTAAATATGCAATATCGCGCAGCAGATTTCCGGTATCAACCTGCAGTTGATCAATTTTTGATTTCATTTCCCCCTCGGCTTTCTGAAGGGCCATCTGCTTTTCAATTTTGGATGCTCGTTCCGTGGGAGTAAGAAAGGGCATGGAAAATTCAAAACCTGCGTAAAAATCATAATAATCGTCAGCCTCGCGGAACATACGGTTAATGGAACCGGTACGGTCACTGCTGTTATCGGTATTGGTAAAACCTTTCATGGTAAAGGATGCTGTTAAATCCAGTTTGGGCATAATGGAATTCTTAATCATGCGCAGGGATAATTCGTTATTTTCCACAGTCAGGCGCGCAATCGCCAATTCCCGGCTGGTATTGGTCAGAGCCGAAATTATTTCATCTGCCCGGTAATCCGGCTGCCCCGGAGAAAAAACATCGGAAACAAGTATGGTATTGTTGACATCTTCCAGAAGAAAATTGGTTTTAAGCGCAGTGCAGAGTTTTTCCAGATCGTTGCGCAGATTTTTTTCCGATTCAATAATGGAAAGTTTTTCCTTGAGCAGGCTGGCAGCGGAAAATTTCCTGTCAATTTCGTTTATTACGCCGATAGAAAATTTTTTTTCATTTTTCTGATCAAGAACCTCCATGTCTTCGCAGGATTTTCGGTTGATTTCAAAAATTTTCATATTAATAACAAAGGAATGATACTGCATGAGAACATTCATGGCATAAGATTCCAGAGCCGCCATACCTGTATGCCGGGAAATTTTTCTGAAATTTTTATTAAGTCTGATCATGGCGCGGCCGGGCATGAGAAAAAGACCTTCTTTCAGCAGAGGCTGTACCAGACTGACAGTAAGTTTAGGTTCAAAGCTGGTTTTTTTTTCCAGATAGTTGGTAGTTTTATAGTCGGGAAAAACCAAATTCATTCCACCAATTGTATTTGTATTGGAAATTGATTTTGTCTTGTATGTCATTGATTCTGTTTCAGACATTGCAACTACGCCGTTAAACGATAATATCGTTTTGGTTTGAAACACTTTACTGAATTTAACAGATAAGGTTTTAATATCCGATTCCGTATTATGATTTGCCAAATTATTGGTATCGTTTAATGATTTGTTAACGGAACCGCTCATATCGATGGTCGGTTTATACATTGCGCCGGATTTTACAATTTCTGCTGCCCGGGCTTCTGCCATAGTATGCTCAATTATTTTAACATCATAAGAAAGCTGTAAAACCTGGTATAAAAAGGATTTTTCATCCAATACGTATTCACTATATAAAAACAGCATGAAAAAACCCGAAATTATCAATTTTAGCATAAAAGCTCCACCGGACGGACTCGTACGTCCGCAAAAAGTATAATACATTTTTTTTTAAAATGCAAATTTTTTTCATAAAAAATTCACTGCAAACATAAACGAAGTAAAACCGGTAAACATGTTTAGCGGTGCTGCTGAAAGAATAAACCGGAAATTTATGATAAAAAATCATTAAATTCGAAATAGGATTATAATTTGCCTGGAATTTGATGAATTTCAAAAAAATGCCTTAATTTGTAATAATTTAACGATCACATCTGATAAAAATCATCAAAATCACGATAGGAATCTAATTGCGGGTTTTATTGTTTTATTTACCCAAGAAATAAATTTGCACCCAAGAAGGAACAGCCTCTTGACAAATTTTTTTTTTATAATATTATAAAAAAGAACGGCAATTAATTGCCGTAATTTCAGCTTTTTTTCTTAAAACCGGAGGATAAAATGAATTTAAGAAGACCAAATTCCAACGAAGTCAATCAGACTTTTAACCGCTCGCGCAGTGTTGTTCCCATGTCGGGACTTTGTACCCGCTGTATTGACGGTTGTACCGGCGGCTGCGAAATTTTCAAGGCAGCTTACCGCGGCCGTGAACTTTTATACCCGGGGCCTTTCAGTAAAATCACCGCAGGAGCTGATAAAAATTATCCGGTAGACTATTCGCATCTTAATATACAGGGTTACGGCATTGGCGCTGAAGGTCTGCCCCAGGGAGTTATTTCTTCTCCCGATACTGCGCGTTTTCCGGCAGTTGATACGGAAACTGAATACGGCTGGGATAAAAAAGTCAGGCTGAAAGTACCCATGTTTACCGGAGCGCTCGGCTCAACCTTTATTGCCCGTAATAACTGGGAACATTTTGCCACCGGTGCGGCCATTTCCGGAGTTACTATAGTATGCGGTGAAAATGTCTGCGGAATCGATCCCCAGCTGGAACTTGATAAAAATAACAAGGTAATAAAATCCCCGGAGATGGACCGGCGCATTGAAACATACAAAAAATACCATCAGGGATACGGAGAAATTCTCGTTCAGATGAATGTGGAAGATACAAATCTGGGCGTAGCGGAATATATTATCAATAAACACAAACTTGATACTATTGAACTTAAATGGGGGCAGGGGGCAAAATGCATAGGCGGAGAAATCAAGGTAAAAGAAATCGCCTATGCCCGGGAACTAAAAAAACGCGGATATATTGTAACTCCCGACCCTGATCATCATGAAATTGAAGCTGCCTATAAAGACGGAGCCATCAAGGAATTTGAACGCCATTCCCGTCTTGGTTTTATCAGCAAAGAAGGCTTTATGGCCGAGGTTGACCGTCTGCGCAGATTGGGTTATAAACGCATCACTCTTAAAACCGGAGCTTATGCGCAGAGGGAGCTTGCCATGGCGCTGCGTTTTGCTAGTGAAGCCCGTATTGATCTTCTTACCATTGACGGAGCTCCCGGCGGAACCGGAATGAGCCCCTGGCCCATGATGAGCGAATGGGGGGTTCCCACTTTTTATCTGCAAAGCATGGCTATACGAATGGCCGATACGCTCGCGCAAAAAGGTCTGCGTGTTCCCGATTTGGCTATTGCCGGAGGTTTTTCTTCCGAAGATGGAATCTTTAAAGGCCTGGCTATGGGTGCGCCCTACTTTAAGGCAGTGTGTATGGGCCGGGCTCTCATGATTCCGGGCATGGTTGGAAAAAATATCGGTAACTGGATTAAATCCGGAAATCTGCCCAAAACCGTTTCCGAATTCGGCAGCAAGATAGAAGAAATTTTCGTATGTTATGAAGATATAGTTGATAAATACGGAAAAAAAGAAGCTGATGCCATGCCTCTGGGCGCTATCGGTATTTATACTTTCGCCCAGAAAACCCAGGTGGGATTGCAGCAGTTAATGGCCGGAGCACGCAAATTCAACCTTTCTCTACTGAGCAGAAAAGATGTTATGGCCCTCAGCGAAGAAGCTGCAAAAATTTCCGGCATTGCCTATGTTATGGATGCCTGGAAAGAAGAAGCGGATAAAATCATCAATGAAGGATAATTTCTGATGAAAGAAAATAAACTGCTGGAAATATTCAGAAAACGCGGTGAAAAACCTTCATCTTTAATAGAAGTACTGCAGGATATACAGCAAACATTCAGCTTTCTTCCGGAAGATGCCTTGCGCCTGACAGCCGAAAAACTGAAAGTTCCGCTGATTGAGGTATTCCGGGTAGCCAACTTTTATAAAGCTTTCAGCCTGACTCCCCGGGGAAAATACCTGCTTACTATCTGTATCGGTACGGCCTGTCACGTACGCGGAGCTTCACGACTGATCGACGAAGCCTCTCGCCTGCTTGATACCAAACCCGGCTGTACCAGCGAAGACGGATTTTTCACCCTGGAAGCCGTAAACTGCCTGGGCGCCTGCGCTCTCGGGCCGGTAGCTGTAATTAACGGCGTTTACCATGATCACGTTACCCCCGTTAAACTGAAAAAAATAATAGCTGATGCCCGGGCAGGAAATCTCAAAGCAGCAAAAACCGGAAGTACATCCCCGTCAAAAACAGATGGGGTCAAGGGGAAAAAAACAGCTGTTAAAAACACCTTGAGCCAAAGCGCTAAAAAAAAACCGGGGACGGCAAAAGGCAAATCTCCTTTATTAAAAAAAAAGACAGTACCGGTTAAAAAAACCGCTGTTAAAAAAAGAGGTGATTTCCGATGGAAGTAATAAAAAATCCCGAAGTCTTATCTGTCTGGCGCAAAAAAATATTAAATAAAAATACATTCTATACTCATACTGTTTCTCTTTGCGGAGGCACCGGCTGTCAGGCCGGCAGCTGCGGTACAGTTATCAGCGCTTTTAAAAAAGAGCTGGCAAGGAACAAGCTTGAAAAAAAGGTCAGACTCAGGGTAACCGGATGCCACGGTTTTTGCGAACAGGGGCCTTTAATGATAATCGAACCGGACAATATTTTTTATTGCCGGCTTTCCCCGGGCGATGTGCCGGAAATACTCACGCAGACAATAAAAAACCATAAAATCATAGAGCGGCTGTGCTATACCGATCCTTCCACCCAAAAAAAATGCCCGGTAGAAAGTAAAATACCGTTTTATGCACAGCAATCCAGAATACTTATTGACCGCAATAAAAATACCGATCCGTCCGACATAGAAGATTATATCGCAGAAAACGGTTATGCTGCACTCTGTAAATCATTAAAAATGCAGGCAAATGATATTATTCAAGAAATATTAAAATCCGGTCTGCGCGGACGCGGCGGCGGCGGCTATCCTACCGGAAAAAAATGGCAGCAGACAGCTGCTGCTGCAGGCGAAAAAAAGTATATTATCTGCAACGCCGACGAAGGCGACCCGGGCGCCTATATGGACCGAAGTATTCTTGAAGGTAATCCGCATTCCGTAATTGAAGGTATGATGATCGGAGCAAAAGCCATAGGCGCAGATGAAGGCATTATTTATGTGCGCAACGAATATCCGCTGGCGGTTTTGCATGCCGGTATTGCACTTGAACAATGCCGAAATGCCGGTCTGCTTGGAAAAAATATCCTCGGATCCGGTTTTTCATTTGACATCAGAATTGTCCGGGGGGCCGGAGCTTTTGTCAGCGGCGAATCGAGCGCACTGATTGCTTCGATTTCAGGAAAAGTCGGAGAACCTTCCCCCAAAGATGTTCATCTGTCGGAAAAAGGCCTGGAACAAAATCCTACCAACATGAACAATGTAGAAACCTGGGCCAATATTCCCCTGATAATTGAAAACGGCGCAATGTGGTTTGCCTCGCGGGGAACAGAAAGATCCAAGGGTACCAAAATCTTTGCGCTTACCGGAAAAATAAAAAATACCGGTCTGGTGGAAGTTGCCATGGGCACTTCGCTTAAAAAAATTATTTATGACATCGGAGGCGGTTCCATCAGCGGCACTGTAAAAGCGGTGCAGACCGGAGGGCCTTCGGGAGGCTGTCTGCCTGCCTCCAAATTCGATCTGCCGGTTGATTTTGAAGCGCTTTCCGAAGCCGGCTCCATGGTTGGTTCCGGCGGCATGGTGGTCATGGATGAAAACACCTGTATGGTTGACGTTGCCAGATATTTCCTCGATTTTCTTATCGATGAATCCTGCGGGAAATGCGTACCCTGCCGTATCGGCCTGAGCCGCATACGCGAAATCATCTGCCGTATTACAGAAGGAAAGGCGGAAATGCAGGATTTGGAACTGCTTGAAGAAATTTCCCAAACTGTATCCGAAGCATCACTATGCGCTTTAGGTAAAACCGCGCCGAACCCGGTGCTGTCAACCATCAGGTATTTCCGCGAAGAATATATATCACATATACATGATAAAAAATGCCCGGCCAAAGTATGTAAAAGCCTGATCAAATTCTCTATTTCACCTGAAATCTGCACGGGCTGCGGCGCCTGTAAAAGAGAATGCCCGGCCGGGGCTATCAGCGGAGAAAAAAAACAGATTCATAACATTGATCAGTCTATTTGTACCAAATGCGGTATTTGCAGAGAAACCTGCAGATTAAGCGCTATTAGCCTAAATTAAATAAAGGAGTCATCATGTCCGGAGGGACACCCGAAACACCTGTACTTGAGGTTTATGGTGAGTCTTTGCCGAAACAAAGTAACGATAATAAAATTTTCTTACGAAAGACACGAAGCTCGCGAAGACGCACAGGCATTCAAAAGAGGCGACAGGAGATCGCCATTCGTGAGCTTCGTGCTTTTCAGAACAGGATGTCCGGGTGGTTAAATTTATATTTTCGAAGTTGTCATGACCCGGCCGAGATAATCAGAACGATGTATATGTGATTATTTTGCTATTTTCACCGGATTTAACGCTTTTATAAAATATTTTCGAAGGAGTGATCATGTTCAACTTGAACACCCGATACACCTGTGCTGAGCGCAGTCGTAGTAATGAAAATGTGTTCACGCAGAGTTCGCAGAGATCAACCACGATGTTG
>DNNS01000463.1 GCA_003497555.1 Spirochaetia bacterium | reverse complement strand
TGTAGTTACGGAAGTCATTATGACCGGGATCTTCAGTATGCGCATGGTTTCCCCGAGCGCGTCGTTTACCTTCAGGCCTTTGCGGATATTACTGAAAAATTCGTTTATTATGTGAATACCGTCTGCGCATCCAATAGCAATCAGCATAACCGGTATGGCGGTTTCGGATATGGTTAACGGGGATTTTACCAGGGCCTTTAACCCGTAGGTCCAGATTACGCTGAAAACAGTAACCAGAATCGGGAAAATAACACCGGAAATTTTCCTGAGCAGCAGGTATAAAATAACCATTACAATTATCATGGCCAGCGGGAAAAATTTTTTCATGTCATTGCTCATGTATTCGGAGCTCAGTTTTTTGGTAACCGCCATGCCGGAAATATAAAAATCCACTCCGGGATTCTGTTTTTTTAACCGGGCAATAAATTCACCGCTGTCCCTGACCAATGCGGTATTCTTTTCTTCGTCAAGCGATATTTCAAATTTCAGCCCGGCAATAACCACTGCGCTTTTTTCGTCCCTGCTTACCAGTTTGCCTGTAAGCATGGAATTGGCTCTGATTTTATTCCTGATCTCGGCAATTTGGGTTTCATTTAATTCGCCGGGATTTTCAAAATATTTTTCGCTGATCAGCTCATCGTTCCGGCATACCAGGTCTTCGGCTTTGGTAATGCTGATCAGGTGTTCTTCGCTGATATCGGTTTTAGCGGAAAAAAAATCCGTTACTTCCCGTATTAATTCCAGGTTTTTCTTTTTATAAACAGTATCGCTGAATTTAAGGCCGACAATAATCTGATCAAACGCGCCGAAAATATTCTCAATCTCTGCCGCATATTTAAAATCAGGATCATTCTCGGATAAAAGCGTTTTGATGCCGGTTTCTCTGGTCATGCCGGGAACCCTGAGGGCAAAAAAAATCGTTGTTGCTGCCAGCAAAATCAAGATCGGTATTCGGTATTTTAACAGCATATTTATTTGNNTTCCTCCGGTTTTGTCAAGCAGCTTAATCATTAAATCAAAAAAATTTATTTAAAAACCGCTTTCAGTTTATTCATGGCACTGTCCAGAATATCAAACACGCGCATGACAATATTTATATCGTGCCGGCTTAATTTTTCGAGTTCGTTTATAATTTCCCTGCTCATTTCCCGGTGAAATTTTTCATGTTCACCATAGGCGATTTGGGCTTTTTCGGTCAAGCTGACAAAAATTTCTTTTTCATTTGCCGGTTTTTTATATTTTTTTACAAGCCCCTTTGCCGCCAGTTTGTTTACCAGCTGGGATAAAGCGCTTCTGGAAACGCCTAATTTACCGGCGATACAGGTAATATTTTTTTTTTCATTTTCATGCAGTATGCACATGGTGTGTATTTCCGATGGGTACAGAAGATTGTTTATGCCGAATTTATACGGTTTATTTTCAATACTGTTGTATTTGCTGAGAATACACAGGAATTTTTCCCTGAGGGAGAAATACAGCTGTTCTTTGTTCATCAGTATTATTATAAACCTGCTTTACAATATTGTCAAGCAGCTTAATAAAAANNGGGAGAAAAAAAGAGTATGCCCCATATTGTCAAGCATTTTCTGCGGACTAAAGACGCATGCCCAAGAAAAAAAATCATACCAAATAAAAAGATGCGCTTCATGCCAGAGCTGCGAATTTATTTCTTTAGTAAACAAAAAAACCAGGGCTTTTTAAGCAAATGCAGTTATTGTTTTGTTAATAAAAGTAATAAATTCGCAGCATGAATTTTGAGGGAATTCAAATATTATTTTTTATATTGAAAAATTTTAAAAAAAAGATTATAATTATGAATACGTTTTCGTAAAAGGAGCACGAGATTATGAGCGATAAATCATTAAAGCCCCACATCTTCCTTATTATCACCGATCAGCAGCGCTATGATACTATCAGGGCGGCCGGGTATGACTACATGATCACCCCCAATATCGACCGCATGGCTGAAGGCGGAGTAATTTTCACCCAGGCCTATTGCCCGGGAGCAACCTGTATTTCTTCCAGAGCTGCGATTTTTACCGGTATGTATCCGCATAACACCGGAGTATATTCTTTTTATAAATGGAATCATCAGAAAAGCTGGATGGAAGAACTGCGCGATCACGGCTATTACCTTGCCAATCTGGGTAAAATGCACACTTCCCCGCTTTACGGAGACTATTATTTTCATGAACGCCGGATAGTGGAAAACAAGTCCGCGCGTTTTCGTCAGCATAATATTCCTGAAGATGAATGGGGAAAATTTCTTATGCATCACGGCCTTAAAAGACCCAATGAACGGCATAATGAATATAAAGACTGGATGAAGCGCTGCAATGCCCTGGTCTGGGAGTACGAAGAGCGTTTTCACTCTGATGCATTTACCGGAGACATGGCTGCCTCCTGGCTTTCCATGCACGAAGGGAAAGATCCTCTTTTCTGCGTAATCGGGTTTCCCGGCCCTCACGAACCCTATGATCCGCCGTCGCGTTTTCATGAAATGTACAAAGATAAAAAAATTCCCGGCCCGGTTTACCGCGAGGGCGAGCTGGAAAAAAAACCTCCCCAGCATAAAACCCACCAGGAACATTTCCGCGCTACCAAAAATGAAGAATCAAAAATAGACATGGGCAGCGCAACTGACGAACAAATCATAAACGCCCGCAGGCATTATTTTGCCAATATAACGCTGATCGATGAAAAAATCGGCAATATCTTGCGGGTATTGGAAGAAAAAAAAATGCTCGAAAACAGTATTGTGATTTTTACCAGTGACCACGGCGATAACCTCGGCGATCACAGGCTGCCTTATAAATGGCTGATGTACGACAGCATAACCAGAATTCCGCTGATCATCAGGGATTTTCGTAAAAATCCTGAAAAGAATATTTCCAAGTGCCACAGTCTGGTATCCCTGATGGATCTGGGGCCCACCATTCTTGATTATGCCGGCCTTAAAACTCCTTCTTACTGCGAAGGAAAGAGCCTGATACAGGGAAGCGCTTCTGCCGGTTATGAATATGTTTTTTGCGAGGACAATTACCAGATCATGATGCGTTCCAGGGATTTTAAAATGGTGTATTTTATTGATCAGCCTTACGGCGAGCTTTATAATCTTGAAAATGACCCCGGAGAACTTGAAAATCTCTGGGACAGCCCCGCTTGCCGGGAAATTAAAATAAAAATGAAATGTGATCTGCTTGACTGGTTAGCCAAAAGTAATTATTTTAATGCCAGATATAAAACCGATCAAATGAAAAATTATGAAATGCGTTATCCCGGTGTTCCGAATTTCCGTAATAAACTGCATGGAGTGTATCTTCAGGAAATAGCCTACAAGGACTGTCTTAATGATCAAAAAAAGTAAAAAACTTTCCATCAAAACCATTGCGAAGCTTTCCGGCGTACATTTCAGCACGGTTTCCAAGGTATTGAATAATTATACCAAAGAAAAAATTTCCGATAAAACCGTAAAAAAAATACAGCAGGCTGTAAAAAAAACCGGATACCGGCGTAATCTGCTGGCTTCGCGCCTCAGAAACGGCATGGATTTTATTGCCTATATTGCCTGTGATTACAGTGAAATAAATAATCCGTTCCGGCAGGAAATTATGGGTAAAATCCAGGCGTATCTTGGAAAATGCGGCAAGAATATTATTTATCACGAACACACCGAAGATTTGCCGGATTTCATGCAGAACCAGGCTGATGTTTCTCTGTATAAAGGAATTATAATGACCGGTAACAGCGGGACACTGCTGCCGCAGGTGCCAGGGCTTGCGGTTCTGGAGCTTTTCCGTAAAACTCCGTCCATGCCGGGAGCTTCGGTATTAATGCATGATGAAAACCAGGCTGCCGAACTGGCGCTTGATATGTGCCGTGAAAAAAAAATCAGGAAAATCAAACTGATTGCCGTGAAACAGGTATCTGATACCATATTCCGATCTGAACTGCTTAAAAAAAAAGCCGGTTCGCGGCCGGGAATTTCAATAACCTGTGAGGTATTTAATACCCGGGAAGAAATTTACAGCCTGGACGGTATGGCTGCCCGTAAACTCTGCAGCGGGTGTGATCTGGTTTTTGTGCTGGCCCCTTTCGGCATGCGTATGTATCATCTGCTGGTATCTTCAGGAATAAAAATTCCCGAAGATATTTATTTTCTGCTTTTTGATGATCTTTCATCAAATCGTTTTTTATTTCCGGAAGTAAGCGCCCTGGGGCTTGATTATAATATATTGGGGCAGAAGGTTTTTGACTTTTTTTTTAAAAACGAAAAACCCGCTGCCCTTAAAATACCCTGTGTTTTAAATATAAGAAAAAGCCTGACCTGATTACCTTCTCTGCTGCGGCCTTCCTCCCGGCTGGCCGCCTCTCGGCTGCTGCCCGTGATTCTGATGTTGCTCCTGCTGTCTCATACCGGGCTGAGCTCCGCGATGTTCCATTTTTTGATCGCGAAAAGCCATGCGGATAGCAGGAGCCTTGGCCCTGATAAGAGCTTCTCTTTTGGCAAAGTGTTCATTATGTTCTTTTATTCTGGTAAATTTTTGCGCGTTTTTATCTTTAAAATCCTTAAATTCCGGACTGCCGCCTAAACGGTCTGCAACCGCAAACTGGGTCTTGCATTTTACCCTGGCCTGCTCCATACCGCGCATTACTTTGGCATAAACCATAAAATTTTGTTTGGCATTTTCCTTAAGTCTCATGATTTGCTGCTGGTTTCCCTGCTGTTGTGCTTTTTTCATGACCATCATTAGATTTTTCTGGTTTTTTTCCATTTCGTCCATTTTTTTTTCCGCTTCAGTCATAAATTTTATATGCCGATCCAGGCCTTTTTCCAGATGTTCAAATATCTGATCTTTATTCTGCATAAGATTTTCGCGCTTCTGCTTCATCCATGCCTCGCGGTTGAAATCTTCCCTTTTAAAGCCTTCTTTTTTCTGCAAAGGGCCTGCGTAACCCGCTTCTGCAGACTGACCGGGGGAGCATTCGGCTTTTTCGCCCTCGCCGGCTTCTACTTCTACCAGGCCGCTATCCACGCCTATCATGCTTGAACCGTCTTCAGCGCAGACTACTGAAAATTCTGTTCCGCGTACTCCGGCGATTACCGTGGGTGTTACCACACTGAATGATGTGGTATTTCCCAGCTTCTGTACCTTGGCAAAAATTTTTCCGAGAAAACAGGTTATAGACGGAGCATCGGTTTCGTCATCAGGAGGATTAATGCGGGTTTTACTGTTGTCGTCCATATCGACATTAACAACCCCGCTGTAGGAAAATGAACACGTACCGCTTTCCGTAATTATTTCATCGTCTTCAGAAAGCGTCATGTTCACTGCTGCCGGTTTTTTTTCTCCGCTTGCAGCCATGATGAATACGTTGCCGTTTACTGCCGTAAGCCGGGCGGTGTTTTCCGCATCCTGACCGGATAACGGCAGAATAAGCGCAGCTGCCAAAATTAATAAATGCTGAAAAAATCTTTTTTTCATAAAACCTCCGTTGTAAAGGTATTATATAATAATTAGACGTAAAAAACACAAAAAAAGTTCCTGATGTACTGCCTTTAAAAATTAATCTGTGGTAAATTCTCCCGGGTGCGTGTAAGAGAAGCCTAATAACTATATCCCTAAAGCAATGATTATACCGGTATTGCGTATGCAATTGCTTGGCATAATCTTGCAGCAGGGGAATATTAAAACCAGACATTGTCGCACCTTTGTGATGTTTTTTTAACGATTAAACAAAAAAGTGCGAATTTGTGCTGGAAAAACAAAACGTTTTCTATAAAAACTTTTAAAGACTCCACTGCTTTTCGGGTAACACTTTTTATGATCTAAAAGGACTGCTTGTAAAAAAACACAAAGCATAATAAGATTTTTGCCTTGAAATCATCGTAAAAACAGGCTTTTTATGAAATCAACGGTAAACTTAGAAGCAATAAAAAAATCTCCTTTTTATGAACTTCTGCAGGCTATAAACGAAAATACCCGTTTTGCAGTAACCCAGGATCCCCTGTTCAGCTTCAAACCGATAGATATGAAAAAAAATGAATTTATTCATATCTGCGATTTATGCGGTTTCAATGTAGATGTCAAATTAACATTATCCAAATCATTTCTGCTTTTTATTGATTTCAGTAAAATAAGTTCAGCCCGTTGTCTGCTGCTCACCTTTAAGGGGTTTGACCCTAAAAGCAAAACACAGCAGGCTTTCATTTTTGCCCGGGCCAATGCCTTTAAAATTGTTAAAATAAAAACCAGTCTTAAAAAAGATTATGCCGATTTTATAAAGGGTTTTCAGGGCGCTCTGAAACAGACAAAAGAAGCAGCCCGTGCTTTCAGAAAACTGGTACATGACAAAAGCAAAAACAAGGAACGCACTGCCGAATATGTTTTTAAAACCAATCAATCAGGCAATTTTAGCCTTGGTTCCTTCGGCGGAAAAGCTTTTTTAATTCAGTTGGGATGTAAAAACGACAAGTTCAAGCTTTTAATAGACGATAACGACGTCATTCATATAGAATATAAAGAAAAATCCAACCTGACTACCAAAAAATACCGCATTGCCTGTGATCTTAAACATCACTGGCTTAAAGCCGTTAAATAGATTCGCAGTATTCGGCCCGTGAATTTTCCGATTCCCAGATAATTACCCTGCTTAAAAGCGGAACACCGGTCTTAAGCTGTTTATAGATAAAACCGGCAATATTTTCTGCCGTGGGGTTTACCGACAGAAATGCTTTCTGTTCATTAAGATAACAATGATCAATCTCTTTTAACACCTGATTTAATTTTTCTTTCAATATACGAAAATCAAGCAGCATGCCGGAAGAATCAAGCGCATCCGCCCGGCACTGAACTTCCACCTTCCAGTTATGCCCATGCAGTTTTTCGCATTGCCCGTGATAATTACGCAAATTATGCGCTGAAGAAAAATTTCCCTGAACGGCAATTTTATACATGTTTTTATCCTGT
Organism: Spirochaetia bacterium; assembly: GCA_003497555.1. Taxonomy (GTDB): domain Bacteria; phylum Spirochaetota; class UBA12135; order UBA12135; family UBA12135; genus UBA12135. Next base: position 6,157 of record DNNS01000463.1, on the reverse strand, counting down.
AATATTATTTTATTAAATCATTCAAGCATAGGGCCAAGCAGACGGTAAGAATGTTTTACTCCGGATGTCCGGTAAAAAACTATATATTGGAGACCGCCGGATGAAGTAAAAAAACCGTAGGCGCCGCTGCCGGAAAAATTAAATTCCCGGAAATCGGCATATTGCACCTTGCGGATATTATTTTCATTAATATTGAAAGTTCCTGTAAAGCTCAGACTTTCGCCTAACGGGATTATGGAAGCAGCGGTAATAACATCGGGTGTATGCGCTGTTTTCAGGCTGATATTCCCGGAAGCAGTGCGCAGCAATGACGAACAATAGGCATGTAATCCGGTAATTGCTCCCAAATCGCGGATTATGGATCTGATATAGGTACCGGCTGAACAGGTGAGCGAAAAACGTAAAACTCCGTTTTCAGCGGAAAGAATGCTGAAGGAATGAATAGTTACTTCGCGCGCCTGAGGGAATACATCCAGACCGCGCCGGGCCAGATGATAGGAACGTTCGCCGTTAATGTAACAGGCGGAATAGGCGGGAGGAANNTGGGATATTTTCCCGCTGAAGTATTTATGGAACAGAGCGCAAAAATCGGTTTCGGAAAACCGTTTTTTCAAATCTGTGCCGGAATAACTTTTCACGGTTTTCCCGCAATAATCATCAGTATCTTTCTGCTCGCCGAACACTGCCTCGGCAGTATAGGATTTTTCAGCGTTCATGAAATATTCCTGCAGTTTGACAGCCTCATTGATCAGCAGTATCAGCAGGCCTTCCGCTCCGGGGTCAAGAGTACCGGCATGGCCTATCTTGCGGCAGGAAATACGCTTCTTTACCAGCTTGAGAGCATCATTTGATGTAAAGCCCCGCGGCTTATAAACAGGAATTATTCCATCCGATTGCTTCATAAATTTTTTTATGCTATTATAACATTCAATGGCAATTTTGGTTATTACTACAGCCCCGGCCGTACAAGCCATGAAACTTGCGCAGTCTGCGGTAGAGCAGAAAAAGGCGGCCTGCGCTTCGGTTTCTCCGGTTTTTACCTCAATTTTTCGCTGGAATAATAAAATCTGCAAAGAAAAAGAAGCTCAAATTTTTTTTAAAGCTGCAGATCACAAGCTCGCCGAACTAATCGCCTTTGTGGAAAAAAATCATCCGTATGATGTTCCTGAAATTATTTCCTTCACTTCCGATATTACCGGAGAAAAATACGAAAAATGGCTGAACGAAAACTGAGTCCCGGTTCTGCTCTCAGACTAATAGTTGTACCGGTTGGTTTTTTACAGACCAATTGCTTTATTGTACAAAGCGGCAGGCAGGCTATGATCATAGATCCGGGCGATGATATTAAAGATATCGAAAATCATCTTGCCGGACTGAAACCGGAATTTATCCTGCTTACCCATTCACATTATGATCACATCGGAGCTGCCGGTGAACTTCGTAAAATCTGCTCCTGCCCCCTTTACTGCTCAGCCGGCTGCTCTGCAGCCATACAAAATCCGGCGCTGAATTTTTCTTATATTTCAGGCAGGGGGGATATCGCCCTGGCAGCTGCTGACCGTGTCCTGAAAGACGGGGAAATTTTCATGTTTGCCGGTCTCGAGATTGAAGCCCGCGCCACCCCCGGTCATACTCCTGATTCCATGTCGTTTATTCTTGATCATGCGGTGTTTACCGGCGATCTGCTTTTTCATGAATCAGTAGGCAGAACGGATTTTCCCGGCGGCAATTCCACGCATCTGCAGAATTCAATATATTATAAAATTTTCTCCCTGCCCGCCAATACCGTTATTTATCCTGGGCATGGAACCGAAACTTCCGTTGCACACGAAAAAAATCATAATCCGTTTATATCGCAAAAATAAGTTATTTTTACCTCAGAAAAAATCTGAAAAATTAAGCTCTTTATTGTATACTTTCCGTCAGTTATGAAAGAAAATTTTTTTTTAAAAAACAAGATTAATATTATTATAATATTATCTTATGCTGTTTCCACCGGCTTTATTTTGTGCTTTCACGAACCCTGGGGAGACGAGGCAGAAGCCTGGCTTATAGCCCGGGATCTTGATTTTTTTTCCATGATTTTCAGGCAGATACGTTATTGCGGTACGCCCTTTATATGGTATACATGTATTTTCCCTTTTTACAAACTGTCATTTCCCTATTTCACCATGTCTGTTCTGCACTGGCTGATGTCTGTTGCTGCCGGTTCTTTGCTGCTGTTCCGTTCGCCGTTTCCTCTGTTTTTAAAAATTCTTCTGCTTTTTTCCTATTATTTTGCCTTTGAATTCGCAGTAGTGGCGCGCTGCTACACTCCCGGCATACTGCTGCTTTTTTTCATTGCCGTATTTTACAAAACAAGATTTTCCAACCCGATACGTTTCGGCATTTTAACCGGATTATTGGGCAATACCAACAGTTTATGCGCAGTTTTGGCAGCCGGAATCGGTCTGGTTTATTTTATAGAACTGGCTGTTTACAAAAAATTTTCCATACGTACCTTTTCTGCTTTTATAATAATGCTGATTTCCGGAATTTTTGTTATAGTGCAGTTATATCCTCCTGATGATTTAAGCAACAGCGCAGGTATATTTCGTCATTTCAATTATAAATATTTTTATTATGCCGTAAAAAATGCTTTTTTCCCGGCGCCGTATTTCTGCGGAGCTGCTGTAAATATATTTGCCCTTCTGCTGCTAACTGCAGGTATGGCCGCCTTGTCTTTTTCTCTGGAAACCCTGCTGCTTGCCTTATTTTCAGTTATCTGTTATGCCGGACTTTTTGTTTTTATTTATCCCGGAAGCCACCGGCAGCATGCTTTTTTTTTGATTATGCTGATATTTCTTTTCTGGATAGAACGGGTATACCGGGAAAAAACAATTTTTTCCTTGCAGAATTTATGGATACGCCGGTGGCCGCAGCTGTCGGCAGATATTATGAAAAAAATATTTTTTACTGCCCTGGCAGCCAGTCTGCTGCTTTCGGTTTTTCATACTGCGTATACCTGGCAGCTTGAATACCAATTTCCTTTTTCAGCCGGGAAAGAAACCGCCCGGTTTTTAAAAACCTTAAATATTGCCGATACGCCTGGTGTCGGGCATCCTTCCTGGAATGCCCAGGCTGTTCTGCCCTGGCTTCCCGGCTTGAAACTTTATTATCCTGATAACGAAAAAATCTCAACATTTAAAACGCCGGATGCGGTTATGATAAAAAATATCAATATGAGCAATGAGGATGCAATAACAGCGGCAGATAATTTTTTTTCAGGAAACACCAATATTCTGCTGATTTTACGAGATCCTCTGCCGGAAAAATTTAAAAATGATTTTACCCTGCTGTTCAGATCAAGAGACGACGCCTTTGGAATATGCAGTGAAAAATATAATATTTATTTCAGGAAAAAACCCGGTGCAAAAATTCATTAATAAATATTTCATATCCTGCCTACTGGTCTTTTTTTACCTTGCCGGATTAATCCTGCTGTTCGCCTTTTACCGCTATCAGGCCAATTTTGATACCATGGGCTATATTGACAGCGCACAGAAATATCTTGCCGGGCATTGGCATGAAGCTGTTTCGGCCTATTGGAGTCCGTTTTTTATCTGGCTGCTTATCCTTCCGGCGGCAGCCGGACTGGAACCGGTACTGGCTGCCAAACTCCTGCTTCTTTTGGGCGGAGGCATTATCCTTTTTATTTTACGCCTGCTGCTGGTAAAATTCCGCATTAACCGGCTTTTTTCAAGAATAATTTTATTGTGTATGATACCGGTTCTTTATTATAATATTTTTTATTTCAGCACTCCGGAAATTTATCTGCTGATTTTTTTAATGCTGTATGTATATTTTCTGATACGAAATGAATATGATCAAAAACAATTATACGGTTTTTTATCCGGAATTGCCGGCGGTCTGGCGTTTTTAACCCAGGCTTATGCCCTGCCTTTTTTTATTGTACATTTTTCCGTGATTCATATTATATTCTTTTTCCGCATTGAAACCTATCGCCGCCGGCGCAGCTTGATACTTAATTTTCTTTTCGGCCTGGCAGGTTTTATACTCCTGGCCGGCCCCTGGATATATATTTTAAACGGTAAATATCAAAAATATCCCGCCGGCAGTAAAAGCGAATATAATATAAGGCTGGCCGGAAACGGCAATATACATCCGTCAGAGAGTGCAGGTTTTTTTGCACCGCCGGATAAATACTCCATTTGTTCATGGACAGACCCTACCTATTTAATCAGGCTGATGCCCGAAAGCGGTATTTTGCAGTCCGCCGGGTCTTTTACCGCTTTCGCCCGTCGCCTGCTTAAAAACCTTTTCCGCCTTTTTATGCAGTTAGCCCCGCTCACGTCCGCGGTAATCCTGGTTTATTTTTATAAATTTATTATTAACCCGCAGAAAAATTTTAAAAAAACCCTTGACCCTTTTTATCTCTTTACCGTTTTATTTTTTCCTTCCGGCTACCTGCTGCTATACATAGGAGACGAAAGATATTTCTGGCTGGTAAATATCCTAACCATGCTGATGGGTGCACGCATTGTGATTTTTTTACTGAAAAAATTCCGGAGCAGCCTCCGGCCAGCGGTATTTGCCATGCTGCTTTTTTGTCTGTCATATCTATTTTTTCCCTCACTGCTGCTGCTCAGCGCAATCAATGCCGGTAAAAAGAATTATAATACAGCCATGCAAATCAGGGATAAATTAAAAATCAGCGGTATTACGGCCTCGGATATTAATTTTGAAGAAACGGTAAAAATCAGTTATTACAACAAATGTATTAATTACGGACTGGCAGCGCCGCACTGGTCGCCGGATGAACTGATAACCGAATTAAAAAAAATAAATATTGATTATTATTTTGTCTGGAATGAAAATCTTTTTTTTAATAATAAAATTAAAATTCTGCCGGAGATTACCGGCGGTAATATTCCCGGACTGAAAATTTACGCAGTTAACAAAAAATTGTTAAAATAAATCTTGGTATTTATTGTTTTGTTTCGCCTGAATCAAACGGCAGGACGCAAATTAATATTCCATCCAGATAAAAACACCCTGGCGTTTTACGCCGGACAGTGTGAAACACGATTACCTGTGCCAAGCAGCGCCGAAGCATGGTACAGGGTGTTTTATTTAATACTTTTAAGTACCTGCTTAAAAAAACGGGACGATACCGCTTTTTTCAGTCGCCGGTTCTGTTTTTTCCGGATTTTTTTAAATATTGATTAACATCAAGTCTGCCGTTTTGAAAATGATAATTAAAAAATTCCGCTAGCAGGCCGGATAAAAGAATCTGGGCTGCTGTGAGCATCAGAAAAATCGCCACAATCAGCGCAGCCCGTACGCCCGGTTTCATAAGAACAAACTGCTTGTAAAAACAGTAAATAAGAAGCAGGCAACCGGCTGTAAAACAACTGAGAAAGGCGCTGCCGATAAAATGCATGGGCCGGCGCGAATAACGGAAAAGAAAATAAACCGAACAAATATCAAAAAAACCGCGTAAATAACGCTCCATGCCGAATTTTGATTTGCCATGCAGCCTTTTGCCGTGCTGTACAGGTATTTCCGTAACAGAAAATCCGTATTCACTGGCCAGAACCGGTGTAAATCTGTGCAGTTCTCCGTAAATTTTTATGGACTTGATTACTTCTCTGGTATAGGCTTTAAATCCGCAGTTGAAATCATGAAGTTTTACTCCGGTCATTGCTGAAACAAGCTTGTTAAAAATTTTTGAGGGAAGTCGTTTTTCCAGGGGATCATGACGTAATTTTTTCCATCCTACCACCACATCATGGCCCTCTTTTATTTTTGCCAGAAAATTAGGAATTTCCTCCGGGAGATCCTGCAGATCGGAATCCATGGTAATTATTATTTCTCCCCTGGCTTCCTCAAAACCGATATTAAGCGCCAGGGATTTTCCCAGGTTTTTTCTGAAAGTGATTACTTTTACTTTTTTATCTTTTTCAAAAAGTTTTAACGTTTCAGCAGATCCGTCTGTGCTGCCGTCATCAATGAAAATTAATTCATATTGCTGTTTTTTCAGCTGCCCGGTAAGGATGGAATATAATTCTTTTAAAGATTCGTTTTCATTAAAAACCGGAATAATTATTGAAATCATAATAACTCCCTGGTAAATTTATTTGTAAAGGACTACGCC
>DNNS01000303.1 GCA_003497555.1 Spirochaetia bacterium | reverse complement strand
ATTGAGGCAGGACCAATACCCCACCGCCCTCTTAGAGGGCAATGGGAATATTTTTTGTCTGACAACGCCAGCTTATAATGCTGTTTTCTGGAAGCCTCGGCGCGTTTCGCGTCCGTCTTGCGAACAGAAAACAGCATTATAAGCTGGCGTTGTCTCTTACAAATAAATTTTACAGGGAGGAAAAATGAATATTCTGGTCAGAAAAATTTACCTGGTATTAATCGGCCTGGCGGGAGCTCTGCTTGCCTGGATTCCCATGGAAAGCGTAATAATCCTGCAGCCGCGCTTTTCGTCCTATCTGCTTTTCACGCTTACCAGCGGAATATTATTCGGTATGGTTATGGGAGCGGTTTTTGCCATGGCCGATGGAGTAATTCTTTCCATGCCGCAAAAAATCAAAAGCGGCTTTTTTACCGGCCTGTTGTCCGGTGCAGCAGGCGGAGCAGCCGGATTGCTTGCTGCCCAGGCCCTGCTCTTTCCGCTGGGTGCTTTTTTTTCAGGTATGGCTTCCTTTAAAAATTTCGGACTTCCGCTGACCCACGCCCTGGGCTGGGGTATTACCGGTATTTTTATCGCCGGTTCCGGAGGAATACAGGGCCGTTCGCTTAATAAACTGCGCATCGGGTTAATCGGCGGTTTACTTGGAGGATTCAGCGGGGGGCTGCTCTGCGAATATGCGCAAATAATTTTTCCGGCCGGGCCGGCGCGGCTTTCGGGTTTTATGCTTTTCGGCGCCTGTCTGGGTTTTTTTTACAGCCTGGCGGAAAAGGCGTTTTCATTCGGGGTGCTGGTAGCGCTTTCCGGAAAAAACCGGGGAAGGGAATATCTTTTAACGCGCGGCCATACGGTAATAAGCACCTCGCCCGGAGCCGACATTCCCGGGGGCAGCGGAAAATATACGGAAATAAAAGTTGTCAGGGGCGAGCCGGTAATTAAAACCATGGCTGCCGGCAATTTGACCGTAAATGAAGAAAATGTCCAGGAGCAGAAACTGCGCATGGGAGATGTGGTGAAAGTGGGTGAAGATAAATTTATGTACACTTGGAAATAATCCGGAGGAAATAATGAAAAAATTTTTAACGCTGCCGTTTATACTTTTTTCCGTATTTTGTTTTATATACCCCGGTACCAATATACGTATTTCCCAGATTGATCCGGGACGTCTTTTTTTATTTCAATCGGTGGATTGCTATTTGAGCATTACCGATGCGCTGGGGAATCCGGTGAAAGACTGCACGCACGACATGTTCCGCCTGGAAGAAGACTATGATCAGGAATTTACCGCGCCGCGGTCAATGAAGAAAACCGGTTTCAGGCGCGGAATAAACAGCGAGCAGAATATTTTCATCATGCTTCTGTTAGATAATTCCGGTAGTATGTATGAACCTCTTAAAACCATGTCCGGAACCAATGTAATAAAAATCGAACAGGCCCGCTTAGCGGTAAAATATCTTTTTGACAATATCAGGCTGAATAATAAAGACCGGCTGGGACTTGCGGTTTTTAATTCATTTTTCCGGGTATTAACCAGGCCGGAAAAAAATTATTCAGGATTTGAACCTGCTTTAAACAATATTCAGAAACCCCTGGAAGAAGAAAGAGCTACCGAACTTTATTACAGTATTGTGCAGACAACCGAACATCTGCCGCCTGCCGGCCGCAAGGCGCTGATTGTACTCTCGGACGGTGAAAATTTCACTTTTAAAAGAAAAACCGGGAAATCCCATCCGGAATTCGGCGATAAAATATTTTTACCCGCTGATGCCCTGATGGCTGTGCAGAAAGCCGGTATAAGCGTTTATGCCGTGCATTTCGGCAGCGGGTCAAAAAAAGATCAATCGCTATCGGCTATTGCCGTTAAATCAGGCGGCATGGTTTTTGATGCCGCGCATGAAGAAGAGCTTAAAAGTGTTTATAAAAAAATAATGGAACAGATCGCAGCTGAGTATCTGCTGCGCTGCCGGGCAGGCGCCGGCGCCTGGGATAAAAACCATGTGCAGGCGGTTTTTATGCCGGATAATTCCAGATCGGAAATCTACCGTTATTTTTCCGGAACGGTTTTTTCGCGTCCCGAAGCCCTGCCGCCGGCTGTTTATCTGCTGTCTGCCCTGGCCGGTATTTTCCTGCTGATTGTTCTGCTTAAAATCAAATTTGAAAATAAAAACATACTTCCCTTGCTGCAGGTACTCTCGCCTGCCGGTAAAGTTTCAGCTCAAACCATAGTTGTTTCCCCTGAGCAGGTTACGGTAATCGGCAGCAGCGCCACGGCCGCTCTTACCATTGCCGGTTCTCCGAAAATAAAAGAAGAACATGCGCTAATTGCCTGGGATGAAAAAAAATCCGCTTATACTGTTGCCGGCAGCGGGGATATTACGGTAAATAACAGACCGGTAAAAACCCGGGTACTCGAAAACGGCGATGTAATAAATATTGAAGGCACCACACTGGTTTTTGATCAGGGGCAGCTCAAAAAATGACGGTTTCCCCGAAGTTCCGGTATTTTGGAAAAAGCGACAGGGGGAAACGCCGGCATAATGAAGATTACTATGAAGCGCATGAAATAATCCATTCCGTAAACAGCAGAAAAAACCGGGCTCTACTTGCTGTGGTCTGTGACGGCATGGGGGGCGCAAATGCCGGTGAAGTTGCCAGCCGTACTGCTGTAAAAAAAATCATCTCTTTCATTAAAAAAAAACTTTTAATAAAAAATTCGGCATTATATAATGAAGACATCAACAGTATTATTCAGGAAGCCGGACGCCTGGCCGGAAATAAAATTCTTGATATGGCCCGGGATAACCCTGATTATAACGGAATGGGAGCTACCTGCGTAATTACCCTGGTTTTTAAAAATCAATTTTTTTATGCGCATGCCGGGGATTCGCGTATTTATCTGATCAGCAGCGGTAAAATACATGCCCTTACCAGAGATCATACCCTGTATAATGAAATGTATAGTATGGGAATCAGAAAAGATCTTCCTTCCCGTCATATTATAAGCCGCGTTTTGGGGGTTGAAGAAAATACCGATCCTGAAATCGGGAAAAAATCGCCTTGCGGGTTTTCTTCAGGCGACTGCCTGCTGCTCTGCACTGACGGACTTACCGGAACGCTGTCCAGCCGGGCCATATTAAAATTAAATAAAATTTTTCCCGCACCCCGGGATTTTACGCAAGCCTGTATTGAAAAAGCCCTTGGCGGGGGCGCAAAAGATAATATAACCGTGTTATGTGTTATAAAATAAACTACCCGTTGTTAAAAATTAATTTTAAAAATCAATGAAGAATAGCCATTTTCAAGTAAAACGAGATAATTAAGTTCTGTATAATTTATACTTAGCGCAGCATTATCAATTTTAATTCCTTTGACATCTTGACAAAATATAAATATTGATTATAATATATATACCGGTATATTAAATATTATAATTTATACCGGTATATATGGTGATGTGTGAAAATTAAATACCCGGTGTATAAGGAAAAAATTTGGTTTCTTTATGAACGAACCGAAATATATAAAAATAAAAAATAAAATCCTTGGCGATATTCTCGCCGGTAAATTAAAACCCGGGACAAAACTGCCGTCCCGCGAGCAAATGGTGTCCCAGCTTGGAATCACCCATTCCACTCTCGAAAAAACCATGCGTGAACTTTCCAAAACCGGACTAATATCTTCTTCACGCCGAACCGGTACTTATATTATAGATAAAAAAATACAATTAAAAATTGCTCTCCTGGTTAAAATTGATAATGATTTTTTTTCTCTGGGTAAGGTTCTGCAGGGAATACTGTTTACTTTTATGCGGCAGTCGGGAGATTTTACTTACGAATTGGTTGATAGCCGGCAAGTACTGCAAAAAAATACGCTGCTAAACAAATTTGATTTAATCGCTGCCTTATATCCCGACGATCTCCTCCTGCGGCTGCTGGCGGATTTTTCACGCAAGGTTATTCTAATCAACAGATACGCTGCTGATTTCAGTTATATCTCCACCAATTATAAAAAAGCAACCCGGGATATAACATCATATTTTCTGCGCCTCACTTCCGGCAGGAAAAAACAACTTTTTTACCTTGATACCGGCGGCAATGGATTTTTAGAGACCCAGCGCCGCGAAGGATTTATCGAGGCCTGCCGGGAGAATGACGTCTTTTATACCGCTGTCCGGATGGAAGCCGGCTGGGATAACCGTCTGCGGCAGTTAATGAACATGGAATTAAGCGCCTTGTCTCCTGTTATCATGATTTCTTCATCCAGTATTTTTACCGGTCCGGCAATTTTTATGTCCCGTCAGCGAAAGTTAACTTTGTGGGAAAATTTTTATCTGGCTGATTATGATAACTTTTACGCCCAGGATCATTTCGGAATAAGCATCCCGTCCGTGCTGCAGGATTATCAGGCCATCGGCACGGCTGTCAGCGATGCAATCAGACAATTTTCGCCTGCCTTAAACCAGGTTTTTATTCTCCATAAATTCAGCGGATTACCTGATATTAATAAAACACCCTGTGCCAAAAGCATCAGCGCTTCGCGCTGCCCGACGAAAAACGTCGGCAGGGTGTTACGCGCGGCAAATAAAGGAAAATAACCAATGAAGATTAAAAAACCCAATATCATTCTCATTACTACGGATCAGCATCGCTATGATTCACTGGGAGTAAACGGCAATTCAATACTTCGTACCCCGAACATTGATTCTCTGGCCAGGGACGGAGTAAACTTCAGGCAGGCATATGTTCAGAATACCGTATGCGTACCATCGCGCGCCTGTATTCAAACCGGACGTTATACTCATCAGCATGGTGTTACCTATATGGAATCGATTATTGACAACACTCCGGGCCTGCCGCACTGGGAAAAAACTTTCATGGAATATCTGCAGGATGCCGGTTATTGCACCGGTGCGGCCGGGAAAATTCATATGTACCCGGAAAAAGGATTTCACCGGATGAAACTGACCGGAGGCAAGGGAAGCCGCTGGGTTTATTCATCCGGGCAGGAAATAGGCCCCGCTCCGCTTGGGCCGGAATATGCAGCCTGGCTGGAAAAAAAGCGGCCTGGCGCTTATGAAGAAATCTATGAGGCGCGCAGAAAACAGCCGGATTATAAAAGCGCTCATATTTTTGAAAATACCGTAAGCGCTGAAGAGTACGTGGAAAACTGGATTGGCGAAGAAGCCCTGGGATTTATAACCGGCAATACCGGTCAACAGCCGTTTTTTCTGTGGTGCGGTTTTTGCGGACCTCATGACCCCTGGGATCCGCCTGTTCCCTATAATACAATGTACAATCCTGCGGATGTATCTTTGCCTGAAGAAATACCCGGCTGGCCGTCCTGGAAAAATTTGTGGGACGAAAAAACAGTACGGAAAATACGGGCTTATTATTATGGCATGATCACCTGCATTGATGATCAAATCGGCAGGCTTGTCTCTATTCTAAAAAGCCGGGATTTATATAACGATACAATTCTCATCCTGAGTTCGGATCATGGAGAATTTCTCTGCGAACGGGGACGTACCGGCAAGGCGCTGTTTTATGACAGTATACTGCACGTACCCCTGATCATCAAACCGCCCAAAGGCGATCTGATCAATACTCCGGTATTTGACGGATTAGTGGAAAATTTTTCCATTGCTCCGACCATACTTGATTATGCCGGGCTGGATATTCCCGGCACTATGTGCGCATCATCGCTCAGACCATATATTAAAGGTACGGGTATAGATAAAGAAGCGATATTTTCCGAATATATCGGCAATGACCGGCTGGAGATGTCAAAATGTATACGTACGCGCGATTTTAAATATATCCTCCATATTCACTCCGGCAGGGAAGAATTATACAATCTGCAGGAAGATCCCCGGGAAAAAGTGAATCTCCTGACCGATAATCCGGAGCATCCGGAAAAAATATTATTACAGAAGAAACTTTTAACCTGGATGTGCACTACGGAATGGCGGAATAGCCGGGATCAATCAGCCCGTTAAATGATAATTTTTTCAAAGCTGAAAACTGTTTTACAGCATAGAGAATTCCATCAAAGATTCTCTATGTAACCTTTTTGTTCACCTTTTTTATTTTTTTGGCGATTCAGACGAGATCCGTGTGAAAAAATACCGCATTTTAATAAAATTTTAATGTAATTTTGCCTGTTTTATACAAAATTTTAATCGACAAACCCGGAAATAACGGTTATAGTATGCAGTCATTATGCAGAAAAAAATAAATAACGGCAGCATTAAAACTCGAATTTATAAAATGTATAATTTTCTGATAAAATATAACCCGCCGGTTATTACTGCCAGTAATTTTATATATATCGCAGAATCCCGTACGATCAGAGAACTTTTACATCCGGCATCTGTTATAGACAATATTCTGGTTATAAATCAATTCATCGTAACAGGAAGCAATACCAAATTTACAATTGATGATTTTACTGAATTTTTAACCAATCTTCCGGTATGGGATATAACTTCGTCTTTTTATATTAAAAAAGATATTGATTCCCCGGTAGGTATCGGCACAGCCTGCAGCCTGAATCCTGTTATCTTTCTTGCGAATTCTGCCGGCAGAGATTCTTTCCCGGCCTGAATCTGTTATACCATAAATGAAGCCTTATGAAATTTTAAAAAAAAACCTGATAACGGCAAATCCGGTACGGCTGGTTGCCCTGGGCTATTTATCACATATGCTGCTCGGAAGCGTTTTATTGTCTTTACCGATAGCGCAAAAAACTCCAGTCCATTTTCTTGATAATCTTTTTGTCAGTGTATCGGCTGTTTCTACCACCGGGCTTAGTACTGTAAGTATTTCCGATTCCTATAATTTTTTCGGACAGCTGATAATTTTATCGCTTATTCAGCTGGGAGGCATTGGTTATATGACCCTGGGGTCATTTCTTATTTTAATCAGCCGGAAAAAACTTGATGAATTACAGCGCGGAATTTCATCGGTTGTACTCAGTATGCCGAAAAATTTCAAGCTTGAAAAATTTATTATCAGTGTAATAATTTTTACTCTCGCAACCGAGCTTGCCGGAGCAGCCCTGCTGCTGGGTGTTTTTACTTATTCCGGTACGCCTGAGCCTTTGTGGAATGCGGTTTTTCACAGTATTTCCGCTTTCTGTACAGCAGGTTTCAGTCTGTTTAATAACAGTTTCGAGTCTTTCCAGGGCAACCACTGGCTGAATTTTATAATTACATTTCTCAGTTTTGCCGGTGCTATCGGTTTTATAGTTTATGTTGATCTCTGGAGGCTCATTACCCATAAAGAAAAAAATATTACTTTTACTTCCAAAATAATTCTTGATACTACCTTTACATTGTTTGCTCTCGGCGCCTTCCTGCTGTTTTTAACCAATATTTTCAATACCGGTAAGGATACCAGCCTGCTGATCAGCATTTTTCAATCCATGTCGGCAATAACTACCGTGGGATTCAATACTTTTACGATTTCTGCGCTTTCCCTGCCGTCCATTGTTGTTTTAACAATTCTGATGATAATCGGAGCATCTCCCTCCGGCACCGGCGGAGGTCTGAAAACCACAACCTTCTCAGCTATTTTAGCTACCATTGCAAGTACCATTAAAAACCGCAAGAATATCACCTGGTATAATGTTATTATTCCCATCGGCAGAATTCAAACCGCTTATGCAAGTTTCGGCTTTTATTTTTTTATGCTGGCCATGGGGCTTCTTTTCCTGACCATGACGGAAAGTTTCTCAATTACCGAATTGGGATTTGAAGCAGCTTCTGCGCTCGGAACCGTTGGCTTAAGTCTGGGCATAACGTCCAATTTAACAACGCTGGGTAAATTAATTATTATTACGCTTATGTATATAGGCAGAGTGGGCGTATTGACATTTGGCACTGCACTGTTTTTAAAACCGCAGCTTTTATTTGACGACAAAAAAGACGATTTGGTGTTATAATCTGACAAAACATACTTATGATATCCGCTATGCTGAAAAAATGGAAAGAATATTTTTTACTGCTGCTTTCCATCATTTTTATTACCCTGATTAATCTTTTTTTAAGAAAACATGTCAGTTATCTTTCCATCGGCCTGATTTATTTAGCTGCGGTTTCAATAATTTCACCGTTTTTTACCCGCCGTCCGGTTCTTCTTTTTTCCGGGCTCAGCGCAATCTTATGGAATTTTTTATTTATACCGCCCCGCTATACAATTATGATCGGCAGACTGGAAGACCTGTTCATGTTTCTCATGTATTTTATTTCCGCTATAATTACCGGACATCTGACTTCCCAATTAAAAACCAATGAAATATTTCTGCGTAATAAAGAAACAAAACTGCAGGAGCTATACCGGCTGAGCGGTATTTTAAATGAAACAAACAGCCTGGAGGATATAATTCAAAAAGCCTGTGCCTACCTGCGCAAAGCCTTCTCTGTCAGGATATCAATATTTCTGGCAGATGAAAATTCATCCATTTTACAGACTCCGTTTCCGGGAGGCGATTTTCAGATTACCGGCGATGAATGCGTTTATCTAAAACGCTGCTTTAATAAGCAACTGACTTGCGGAAAATATATTGATACCTCCCAGGCGGCAAAAAATTATTATATTCCCCTCAAATCACAGGATAAAGTTTTCGGCGTTATGGCTGTTGATTATCTCAATTCCTTCAATTGTAGCGCAGAACATGCCGGGCAGCTTGCGGTATTAGCCGGTCAAATCGCTACTGCAATCGGCAGAAACGAGCTTACCAGGATCCGGCAGAAAGTTCAGATTGCCGAAGAATCCGAAAAACTATACCAGATTCTGCTTAATTCCGTTTCTCATGAACTGCGGACTCCGATTACCTCCATTTCTACTGCAGCCGCCGCCTTTATTGATAAAAATCTTTTTAAAAACTATCAGACCAGGCAAATCCTGGCTCTTGATATAATAGAAGCAGCAGAACGTCTTAACCGGCTGGTAGATAATCTTTTAGGTACGCTGCGGATTGAAAGCGGAAAAATCAAGCTGAATCTTGAGTGGTATGATATAAATGAACTGGCAGCGGTAGTAAGAAAAAAAATTGATAAATTTGCCGCCCGGCACAGGTTTATAGTGAAAATCAGTAAAAAAATGCCGTTGTTAAAATTTGATTTTTTTTTAATGGAGCAGTTATTGTCAAATTTACTTCACAACGCTGTGCTGTATACTCCGCCTAAGAGTAAAATCTGCCTGCAGATAATTAATTTGCCAAGTGCAGTGGAAATTGCCGTGAGTGATAACGGCCCGGGGATTCCTGAAAAGGATCACGGTAAAATTTTTGAAAAATTTTACCGTGCTTCAGGCGCTAAAACCGGCGGTCTGGGCCTTGGTCTTTCCATCTGCAGGGAAATTGCGGAAATTCACCGGGGAACAATTTGTGTTGCCAACAAACCTGCAGGCGGATGTATATTTACCGTAAGGTTGCCGCTGAAAAAAAGCGGAATCAGGGGGAAACTGAGATGAAAAACGGCGGATTAATTCTGGTGATAGATGATGAGCAGCAGATCAGAAGATTTTTAAAAATCAGCCTGGAAGCAGCAGGATATAATGTTATGGAAGCTGAAACCGGCGGCCGCGGTATTACCGAAGCGGCACAGACATCTCCTGATGTGATTATCCTTGATCTCGGTCTGCCGGATATAAGCGGCCTGGAATTTATAAAAAGCATCCGGGAATGGTGCAGTATTCCGATTATTGTTTTAACGGTAAAAGATTCGGAAAAAGACAAGGTAATGCTTCTTGATAACGGCGCTGATGATTATCTTACCAAACCGTTTAATATCAATGAACTGNNCTTTCCGTCATAAATTTAAAAAAGAAGAAAATCATATTTTTACTAATGGAAGGCTGATGATTGATTTTTCCCGGCGGATGGTAAAAGTAAATAACAAACAGGTTAAGTTTACTCCCAAGGAATATGCGCTTTTATCGCTTCTTGCCCGGAACGCAGGCAAGGTGTTAACTCAAAACCAGATACTGAAAGAACTTTGGGGCCCGTATCAGGAGGATGAATTTCAATATCTGCGGATTTATATACTTCAGATCAGGAAGAAAGTGGAAAAAGACTATGCCAACCCGGAAATAATTATTACCGAACCGGGAGTAGGCTACAGGCTGATCAATGAAATGGATTCCCGATAAAAATACCGGGAACTGCTCAAACTTTAATTGTCACTATTTCAAGCGTATATCTGTAAACTGCAGGCTGCTTATTCCTCTGTTGCCTGCAGCTTGTCCCGGCGCATAATCTCTTTTTCTTCAAGCTGCCTGTATCTTTCCAGCAGAATCCGGCAAGGAGTGCGGTTTTCTTTAATCGGAAACAGTCTTGATGACTCATCTGCCCTGATAAAAATTTTCCAGGCTTCCTGATATGATAATTGCAGTATATGCACAGCAGCGCTTAAGGCACAGCCGAAAGGAGCAGCCAGGTCTGCATTTTTAATAACAAAAGTTTCTTTATTAAAAAAATCACTGATCAGCTGGCGCAGAAATTTACTGCTGCTTCCGCCTCCGGCTATGGCCAGGGCGCCTTCAGTGTTTAAATGCCCGGAATGCAGGGCTAAAGCCGACACCTGGGAAATATGCAGCGCCCGGATATTTTCAGCAGCATTTTCTTCATTGAAATTTTCCCTGAAAATTCCCGCCTGGACAGGAGGTACGGATTCGGCATACAGCCAGGGCAGCATGATTTTTTCATCGGCCGAGAGCAGAGCTGAACCGCAGGCTGCCTGATAATTTTCCCAGTCGGCAGAGCGCAGCCGGGCATCCCGGTTTTTGATCAGATATTTGCGCAGAAAATATTCATGCAATTTACCGCCATTGGTGAAACAGGAAAGTGCCATAGCGCTTTTTCCGGCAAATCCAAAGACATTATAATCCCGGGAAGCCGGTAGAACAAGATTTTTCATTACTCCGTTTACCGTATAGCTTGAGCCAAGCGAAATTACCGCAACGCCCGAGCCGGCAAGTGTAGCCGGGTTATCGCCTGTTCCTGCAAGAATTTTCACTCCGGGATTAAATCCGTATTTTTGCGAAAAATACGGAGCGATACAGCCAAGCGCCAAATCAAAATCACTCATGCATCCGAGTTTGGGAAGCAGATCCCTGTGACCGCAGAGTTCTTCTGCTGCCTGTATTACCAGTGAATTCCATCCGGGATTTTTTAAATCCGTACTGTTAAGATTTGTTCCCCATCCGTCTCCGGTATCAACCGGCGCTAATTTTCCGGTTAAAATAGAAGTAACAAAAGCGGAAAGCAGCATTATATGCGCGGTATTCTGATATTCCTGCGGATTTTCCGCTGCCCATTTTATTATCTGGCTGGCCGGGAAACGCAATTCTGCAGCATTGGCAGTCAGCTTAGCGGCTCCTCCGTAAAAAGCAAGTTTTTGTTCAAGTTGTTTTACTTCATGCCCGGTACTGCTGTCTTCCCAGATTGGAATTTCTCTGCGGGTCAAACACGGACCAATCTGCTGCAGCAGATTATTTTGGGGATCAAGAGCGGCAAGAATACGCCTTAAGGTACTATCGGTAAAAATCAGCGCATGCTGCATACAGTCGATTTTAAGAGCCCTGACCTTTTTCAAAGCAAGTCCGGTTGCAGCGAGTTTTATAAAAACTGCTTCCAGAGCCTGAATCAGCATAAACGGAGATGTTCTGCGTATGGACGGATTAATATTAGGTAGTACACCATTTTCAGTTTGGTATTCCGGGAATTCCCGATCATAAGCAATAAACACCGAAGAGGCAGTATCATGGCGATCAAGATCAAGAACAATGGCTTTTGCCGATTGGGTACTGAGTTCGATTCCCAAGACTATATTTTGTCGTGATATCATTTCGAATGCTGAATTTTACTATGAGTTTCAATTATTAGTAACAGCATGGGTGCAAATTTATTTCTTGGGTAAACAAAACAGTAAAGTATATTTTTGATAAAATTCGTAGAAATAAATTCTCACTGGAAGTAAAAAAAAAGAAAGCGCCATGATATCAAGTATTTTCTGTAGATTAACCCCACAAGCAATGATTTTATCCGCTTTGCCCTTTGG
>DNNS01000164.1 GCA_003497555.1 Spirochaetia bacterium | reverse complement strand
GTAATAATCTGCTGTTCTGCGCAGAAAAAAAATATTTGCTCCG
Organism: Spirochaetia bacterium; assembly: GCA_003497555.1. Taxonomy (GTDB): domain Bacteria; phylum Spirochaetota; class UBA12135; order UBA12135; family UBA12135; genus UBA12135. The sequence continues at coordinate 8,298 of DNNS01000164.1, read as the reverse complement.
CCAAAATTACCGCTCTAAGCGGGCAAATAATTGTTTTTAATGAAAAGAATTCAGTTGTACGCAGCAAAATCGGCATGCGCATTCTTCCTTCTTATACAATAGTGGTACGCGATAAATCGCGCTGCGCATTACAAATCGGTTCAACAAAAGCAGTGCTGCTTTACGGCAATACCATTGTCAGGGCCATGAGTCTTATATATGATGAAAAAACCATGGCGGAGCAAACCTATCTTAATCTTAAAAAAGGAAAAATTTCCGTAAAAATTTTCCGTTTAATGGAAAAAAACGGTTTTTTCCTGGTAAAAACGCCTGCGGTAATAGCCGGAGTAAGGGGCACCGAATTTTGCGCTGAAACTGCAGCCGGGGGCGACGATATTATTTCCGTTGCCAGCGGATCGGTAAAAATACGCCGTAATATAAAAATTTTAGATGACGAAACAGGCAAGGCGGTTGCCCGGCCGCTGCTTAACGCCATAAGCAATATAGCTGAAAATGATTTCATTCAAATTACAGTAGATCAGCAGTTTACTGTAAACCGCCGTCAGAATGAAAAATTCAATCAGGCCATAGAAAATGTTATTGAGAAAAACAGCGAGCGCATGGACAAAATAGAAACTGCCCTGAACAGCAGAAAAGACAGCCTGTCCCCGGAAATTATAAAAAAAGCGGAAGAAACCCTGGTGCGCATTACCGGCGAAACCCTTGCTTCGGTTACTGCCGAACAGCAAAAGGAAAAAATTTCATCTTTAACTCCCGTAAAAATTAATGCTGCAGAGCTTCCGGAAATTATGGAAATACGTAATTATAAAATACACACTGAAGAAAAGATACAAAAACCGGCGGATGAAAACAAACCGGCTGCCTCCCCGGTTTTACAGTCTGATGACAAGATGGAAAAATATACTGCGCTGGTGCAGGAAGCCGACAGGCTTTTTGAGTCGCGCAAATTCACAGAATCCCGCAAGGAGTATGCCCGGGCTGCTGCTGTAATACCCGAAATGGATTACCCGGCCGGGCGTATTGCTGAAATAAACAGATTGCTGACACAGAAAAAATCCGAGGAAAAAAAACAACCGTCCCGTCCCGGTACGACACTGCCCCAAAAATCGCCTGTACCCGAAACCGTACCCCCTCCGGCTCCGCCGGCCGATCTCCCGAAGAAACCGGGTATGCTTAATCTTGAATTCGATACAGGCGCGGAAGCATTAATTACCGGACCCGGACTCAAAGAAAAAATTTCCACAGGTACGCGCGAAATTCCTCCGGGAGTATATACACTGGAAATTTCCGCTCCCGGTTACGAAACGCAATTTGAAGATATTATTATTGCCGGCGGCGAAACCGTTAATAAAACCGTTAAACTTAAAAAGAAAATAACCGTGGAAGATATTGTTATTCTGCTTGACGGCTCTGAATTTAAAGGTAAAATCATTTCCCAGAACGAAAATTATATTATTATTGACACAGCAGACGGGCAAAAAAACATACAGCGATCGGGAATATTTGAAATCAGGTTTATCGGCAAATAAACGCTGTATTATTCTGCGGAAAGGACTTTATTTAACGCCTCTTCCAGCTTGCTGAAAGATGCGGTCAGGGCGGTACTATCAAGCGTGCTTTGACTTACCGGAATCATACGGCCGTCAGAAGCACGCAGCAGAAAAATTTTCATCTGTTCACCCGCTTTCCCTCCGGAATTAACAGATAAAACCAGAGAGGCATTAAAAGCGCGGCAGGCCGGTAAAAGACAGTCAGGCCGGCAATTTTCAAAATCGAATTTTTTTTCTTTAAGCATATTTATAAAAGTATGAAAGGCGGGTACGCTGAATTTTTTTTGCCGGTTGATCAGATACCCCAGGCATTCGTAATATACTATGGAGCGCGGATCGCTTTTAATTTTTTGTCCGGTAAAGATCAGCATTCTTGTTCCGGGGGAAGAAAAATATCTGTTTTCTATTTCTTTGTGCGGTTCCATAATCCTCTGCCAGAAAAACGGATGATTTTTCAGTTGTGCTTCAGTCATGTCTTTCATCAATTCAAGCTGATGCAGGTAATATTCCACAGGTACGGCCGCAACTGTAAAAAATTCGTTTTTCAGCGTGAGAGGCCCGGAGCGCCTGGCTTTTTCCAGTTCGGTTTTAGCATCGGTTATTCTTCCAATCGAAGCCATGATCAGGGAACGTATAATATGAGACAGGGTTTTATAGCTGCTGCCGGAAGAAATTTCCGCGCGCTTTACAGCTGCTGCGGCTTCAGGATAATTATAAAACCTTAAATGAAAGTAGGCCTGCGCAAGATCCCCGGCCAGGGGAGGGAAAAGCGCCAGGGCCGAGAACGCATCTTCTTTTTTTTTCAGGTCGCAGTATATCCGCAGTAATAAAATACGGCTCTGTACTGCCGCCGGAAACTGTTCTGCTGATTTTTTCAGATAAAATATTTTTTTTTCCGGATCGCGCTCTTTTAAAGCGGCAGACAGAAATTTATCCTGATCAAAATCAAGTCTGATGGATGAGATATCGTTTTTGGAAACCGTATTGCTGTTTGTTCCGGCCTGGTAAATGACCGACTCGGTATCCTGCCCTATTATCCGGCATTCGGTTTCGCGTCCGTCATTCCAGTAAATTTTATCAAGGGCAAATACTCTGTTCTGCCAGACAGGAAGCAGTGTTAATATTGAAAAAAACAGCGGTAAGTTCAAGACCGCAGACCTGTTATTTCAGATTATCGCTTATAATATTATTGATTGTTTTTTCAATATTTTTTAATATTTCTTTAAGTTCATTATCGTTCATGCGCCTGGAACTGGAGGCGATTCTGTCATTGTCAATTTCCAGAAGTGAGCTGTAATCAATCATACTGGCATAAGGGCTGTAAGGCATAAATGATGCTTTTTCAAGTTCATCAATAAAATAACGGTTAATCCTGCCGTCAGCATCGGTGCGTTTGTAAAAATGTTCCGATAATCCGACTTTTTTATGCGGAGGAATATTATATCCGAGACTTGCTATCATAATATTCCCTTCTTCGCTCATGAGATATTCCAGGAATTTTACAACTTCCCTGGGTTTATCCGTGTGCGCATTTATGGTCCATCCGGAAGGCGGTGTAATCATATTATTCGCTTTCTGCCCGGAAAAATAAAATAGCGGCATCATTTCCCAATTGTCTTTACTGTACATTTTCATATTAGGATAAATATACCGGCCGTATGGAAGAATGGCGAATTTCCCGCTGCCGATGATTCCTTCAATGCCCTGCAGTCCGCCTGATTCCGCTTCCGCACGATTGGGCACGGCTTTGTAAAATTGATAAAGATCCGCATAAAAACGCAGGCCGCGCAGGTTTTCGGGAGTATTGGCAATACACTTTTTACCGTCATCGGAAAATAATTTACCGCCTGCCTTGAGTACCCACCAGAAATTGGCAAAGCCCGGGTTTCGGTAGCCATATTGCAGACCCCGCCCGGTGTTATCGCGCAGGGTAAGTTTTTTAATAAGAGCGCCGAATGCAGCTTCATCAATACTTTTATCCGGAACAGGAATTCCCATGCGTTCAAAAATACCGGAATTACAGTATAAAGACTGACTGGCGGAAAAATCTTTCGGATAACCGTAGATATCCCCGCTGCCCGGCATTAATTTTTCATCGAATTGCAGAAAATACATTGACTCCGGGAAAAAATTAGCAAGCGCCAAACCTGGAAAATCCTGTAAATACCTGGATATATTGAGCGCCTGCCCCCTGCGCACCAGAACTGGCAGATTGGCCATGTTTAACTCAAATATATCAGGTCCCTTGCCGCTTGCCAGCTGGGTTAAAAGGCTGTTTTGATATTGGTTGGAAGGTATCTGCTGCCCGATAATTTCTACATCCGGATTTGCTTTCATATACCGGATAATCATGCGTTTGAGCAGAGTGAGTCCGGCGCTGGTTTCCCAGTAAAGAAAACGTATAACTGTTTTTTTAGTCTTTTTTCTGCCCTGGCAGCCGGTAAAAACAAGAGAGAGAGAGAGTGTTACAGCCAAAAGAACAAGAAAAATTTTATTAAATTTCATTTTGCACTCCGTTTTGATGTTTCGTAAAGTATATCACATAAAAAGATTAATTTCCAATTCAATGTTTTGGGCGGGTACAAATTTATTTCTTGGGTNNAAAAAGAGTATGCGCCATATTATAAAGAATTTTTTACAGATTAAATATAGTCGCGTACCAAAAAAAAAATCGCGCCCGTTTTGGGTACAATACTTTATTTTCCTGGCTGCTAAAATAAAGTATAATTATATTTTGATAAAATACAGAAATAATTTCTTGCAGAGGGGGGGGCAGCATTAGAATTGAATTCGACAAATCACAAATATTCCCAGAGAGGGCCTTTATATCCCTTGTTCCGCATTTTGGCAAATAATCGCAAGTCAATTCCTTTTTTAAGCCCCGGGATCATCCAGTTGTAATTTCTTTTCAGCCTTTCTGCCAGCCAGGGCAGCAGGTTTTGCTTGACATGTTCGGAAATATAAAAAACCGGATCAATTCCGATTTCTGCAGAGAGCAGGGAAGACATAGCGGTCTGGGGGTAAACACGTACACCTAAAAAAGCAATGACCGAAACGGGTTTCATTTTTTCTGCATTGGATATGGTTGTTTCCATGGTTTCAAATGTTTCTCCCGGACCGCCTAAAATAAGGCTGTGATTAAATTTAATATTATGGGTGTGGCAAAGTTCGGCAGCCCGAAAAACATCGTCAACGGAAAAATTTTTTTTATATCCTCTGATGGTTTCAGGATGTAAGGCATCGGTACCGAAATCAAGGCTGGTGCAGCCTGACTCGGCAAGCAGTCTGATAAAATCATCATCTTCTACTTTGGGCACAAAATAACCGGTCCATTTTATATCAAGTTTGCGGTTAATAATTTCCCTGATTATTTCCCTGCCGAATTTTTCAGGAAAATTAAATGTGCTGTCAACAAAGAAAAAATGACTGATATCGCGTTCTTTCCAGTATAAGATTTCATCAGCAATATCGGAAGGGCTGCGGAAACGGTATTTTTTTCCTTCCAGGAACGGATAGGTACAGTAGGTGCAGTCTAAAGCACAGCCGCGTTTGGTCTGTATATTAATACATCCGGAAAAGGTATAATATTTTTCAATATCAAAACCCCGGCGCAGCGGGAACCCGCTGTCTGTTATCTCTATATCAGCTCCGGAACAGATTCCCTTTTTTGCCCTCCGGTTTTCAATATCGGCTATCAGCCCCGGGAAAGCCCTTTCGCCGTCTCCGGTAATCCCGTATTCGGCACCCAGTTCCCGCATGAAAATTTCCGGGAAAATGGAAAATCCTGATCCTCCTAAAACTACCGGCGCATTTGAAGCTTTACGTACTGTCTGCATTATTTCGCGGTAATAGGGAAGATAACATGTATATTGCGGGAAAGCCACATCATCTACATTACGCAGGGAAATCCCAATAAGATCATAGCGGTTTTTTTTCAGAAAAATTTGCAGATCATCTGCCGGCTGCTCGCGGAAACAGGCGTCAAAAATATGCGTTTCATGCCCGGCGTTTTCTGCTGCCTGTGCAATATAGGCGGCGCCCAGGGGAAATACAGGGTCGGGATTCATCTCCCGGTTGGCAGAAATTATTAAAATACGCATTTAAGAAAGGAATTTAGACAAAAGATAAAAGTTTTTTATAATGTGAAAGTTCTTCTTCGGCTAAATGAAAAAAAATAGTTTTAACTGCAGGTAGAGACGCCTGATGAGCAAGTTCACTGTAAAAGTCCGAGAGTTTTTTTTCTTCCCGGGCGGCCTGATCAAGAATTTTTTTTCTTTCAGCCGCAGCCCGGGTGCCGGGCAGTTCAGGAACAGAGGAGAGGCAATCTGAATTAATGCATATAGACTCGTTGCTGCAGGTTTCAATTTCGTGCAGATGCCTGATATGGCTTTTTTCCTCGTCGGCTAAAGCCAGCAGAAAATTTTTCATTTTTTGATCACCGGCTGTTTCTGCCAGCTTCCGGTATTTTTGTTCCTGTAATTCTTCGTAACCTCTTGCGGCAAAAAGCAGCGGCTTTAAAAAAATACCGGTTCCGGAAGCAGATACTTTTACAGCTGGCGGGGAAAAAGCGTCTTTTATATAGATAATTCCGAAAATTATAAAAAGCAGCCCCGCAACGGCTTTAATATAATGCAGGGGGAAAACCTTCGGGAGGAAAGAGCCCAGGGCAACAGCCAGCAGGGTAGAAAGTACAAGCGCTGTAGCAGCGCCGATAAATACGGAAAACTGGGATTTTGACCCGGCTGCAGCTGCGAGAGCCGCTAACTGGGTTTTGTCTCCCAGTTCAGCAAAAAAAATGGTAAAAAATGTACTCAGGATAATTTTAATATGCATAATTTGCAAAAATTATAACGTATATTCACTGGCAAGTCAAAAAAATAATAATAAAATTTGCTTTATTTGTTTCATCAGTTTAGAATAATCTCAACATTTTAAAGGAGAATCCAATGGCTCATACTATCAATGACGACTGCGTTGCTTGCGGTTCATGCTTATCAGAATGCCCGGCAGATGCCATTCAGGAAGGCGACCCGATTTATAAAATCGATTCTTCCAAATGCACTGACTGCGGCTCCTGCGTGGATGCCTGCCCTTCCAGTGCTATCAAGCCTGAATAAAAACACGGGGAGAATTTCTCCCCAATTTCTTTTACTGCTGTTTGGTTAATTTACAGATTTTAAAATGTATGCATGCAGTATAAAAAAATCAAAGATATTTTAAACGGTCAACTTACCGGTAACATCATAACCTGCGCCGGATGGGTGCGTACCCGGCGTGATTCCAAGGCGGGGTTTTCCTTTATCGAATTAAACGACGGTTCCTGCCTAAAAAATCTGCAGATTATAACAGACAGTCAAACCGAATATAACAAAAATTCAATAAAAGATATTACCACCGGTTCTGCTGTTTGGGTAACAGGAATGTGTGAAAAGTCGCCGGGGCAGGGACAAGCCTGTGAAATAAAAGCGCAGAAAATTTTCCTGCTGGGCTCTGCCGGCAGTGATTATCCGCTGCAGAAAAAAAACCACACCCTTGAATTTCTACGTGAAATTACTCATCTTCGAACGCGTACCAATACCTTCAGTTCCATAGCCAGAATACGCAATCTTCTGGCTTTTGAAATACATCAATATTTTCAGAATAAGGGTTTTTTATACCTGCAGACGCCCATAATCACCGCCAGTGATTGCGAAGGGGCCGGTGCCATGTTCAGGGTAAGCTCCTTACCGTTCGGTTCAGACTACTCGGTACAAAATGATTTTTTTGGCCAAGAGGCCTTTCTTACAGTAAGCGGCCAGCTTGAAGCTGAAACCTGGGCCTGTGCGCTTGGCCAGGTATATACTTTCGGCCCTGCATTCCGGGCGGAAAATTCCAACACACCGCGTCATTTGGCGGAATTCTGGATGCTTGAGCCGGAAATGGCATTTTATGAGCTTGAAGACAACATGAACCTGGCGGAAGATCTGGTTAAAACCCTCTGCCGGGCCGTACTGGCAGGCGCTCCTGATGAAATTGCTTTTTTTACAGAACGCTATGATAAAACACTTTTCGAAAGCCTGAATAAAATCAGCATGCCATTCTGCCGGATTTCCTATACTGAAGCCATAAATATTCTGGAAAAAGCGGACGAGAATTTTGAATTTAAACCTGGATGGGGAACAGAACTTCACACCGAACATGAAAAATATCTTACGGCCCATACTGCCGGGCCTGTAATTGTTTTTGATTTTCCGGCATCCGTTAAACCTTTTTACATGCGCTGCAGTGAAGACGGTAAAACCGTACGCGCCATGGATGTTTTGCTGCCCCGTATCGGAGAAATTATCGGCGGAAGCCAGCGTGAAGAAAGGCTTGAAATTTTGCTTGCGCGTATGCAGGAATGCGGGATAAATACAGAGCATTACAGATGGTATACGGATTTGCGCCGCTATGGAACTGTTCCCCATTCGGGTTTCGGCCTCGGATTTGAACGCCTGGTACAGTTTATCACAGGAATGCAGAATATACGCGATGTTATACCATTCCCCCGTCATCCCGGGCGTGCCGGATTTTAAATAAACAAATTAAATCTCTGCAGATAACCGGACTTAAAAGCATGAACATAAAATTTTACCCCAGACCATTAAAATTTTCCCACGAAAGACACGGGTGGTTAAAATTATATTTACCAGTGAGTCGTCATGTTCAGCTTGAACACCCGAAACAATGAAAATGACACAAGCTGAAGTAAAACAATAAACCACTGCCC
>DNNS01000425.1 GCA_003497555.1 Spirochaetia bacterium | reverse complement strand
TCTTCATAACGAGCCGGAAAGAAAAAAAGCAGATCCTGCAGGGTAAAAATTTCTTTTTGATGAAAAAGTTTGCCGTACCAGGAACCAATGCCTTTGAGGTATTCTATTTTTTTAAGAAGCAGATCATCGGGTTTGTTCATTTTGGCTTTCCAGGTTTTTCCGTTTGTTATAAATTATTGACCGGGAAATTTTATTTCAAAACCGTTTTTCCCGCGATCATCCCGTCTGGTATTTATGGTATCGGAAGTTTTAAGATACCAGTCGAGAAGCGCAATTTCCAGATTTTTCTGTATTTTGGCAAGAGCCGGATCATGATAGCGGTTAAAGTTTTCTCCGGGATCTTCTTTAAGCGCATACAGCTCATTTTCTCCGCTGCTGCGCCTGATCAACTTGTGCGACATGGAACGCACCATAACGGTACGGCATACGGTTTCAGGCGATTCCAGCTGGATTTTTGCCTTATAATAATAAATATTCGATGTGTCCCTGAGCCCCTCGTTAAATGCCGGATTTCCTTCAAACGCTTCATCATCCTGGACCGGATCGTAACCGCCTTCGCAGAATACCAGCCGGTCGGAACTGCCGGCAGCCCCGTAAAGACATGATACCAGAGAATGAGCAAAATGATGATGTGTACAGGGCACGCCGGCCAGCTCTAAAACCGTAGGCATAAAATCAAAAAGTTCTATCTGCTCTTTTACTACATGTTTTTTTTTATTTCCTGGAACGCGGATGATAAGCGGAACCCTGGTAAGAACATCTTCCATCGCATTCGGCCATTTTTCAACCATCCCGTAATCTCCGGCATAATCTCCGTGATCACTGAAAGTGATTATGGCCGTATTTTCATCAAGGCCGTTTTCGCGGCAGGCGTTCATAATCTGCCCCAGTAGATGATCACAATATGAAATCTGGGCGCAGTACATGCGGTTCAAGATATTAAAAGTTTCGTCGTCAAGTTCGTTCAGTCTGCGGTATTTGCGGTTTTCTTTATGCCAGGAAATATTTTTTTTACTCCGGTATAAATTTACCGGAGAATGTTCATACAAATGATAAAATTCTTTCGGGGCCGAGTACGGAGGATGCGGCTGGGAAGTAGACAAAAAAAGGAAAAAGGGCTTTTTATGATTGCACTTGAGAAATTCCAGACCCTTTTTGACCAACAAGTGATCATGTTCATTTGCATAACTGTCGTAAGGTTCCTGCAAAAAGCTCAAAAAACGCGCTGACCCGTCGCCTTTTGCCTGCCGCATTTTTTCACCGGCCGGATCTTCCGAGTAGGTGACGCTTTCGGGCAGTGATTCAAAAGACAAAAGGTCGTTTTTCCCATACCAGGCAACATCATATCCGGCATTTTTAAGATATTTCATAAGATTTGGTTCCCAGGGCTTGATTAAATCCCATAAACTGCGATGTCCGGTATTATGCACATAAAGACCGCTCATAAAAGAACAGCGCGAAGGCGAGCATACTGTATTCTGCACATGACATTGTTCGAACCGTACACCCTCGTCTGCCAGCCGGTCAAAGTTCGGAGTTTTTATAAATGGATGTCCGTAACAGGCCAGATGATCAGCCCGCATTTCATCCGGATTAAAAACAATAAAATTCATTTTTGCTCCAAATAAATACTTATTTACCAGGTCCCCACGATTGATCGCTTCCAAAACGTCTGTACCACCAGTCCGGGTCTTCATTGGCCGGTTTTTGATTTAATTCTTTTTCCGCAAACGAAAATTTATAATTTTTAATATAATTCGTTATGGTTTTAAATGAAGAGGTTATAGAGCGCGTTTTTTCCTGGCAGAGCTCGCGGCTTTCGGTACATAAATCAGGATGCCATTTTTTCAGCAGGGCATGATATTTTTTATTGATTTCAATAAAATTAAGAGGTGCAGATATCTCCATGATTTCTGCGGCTTCCAGTAATTTTTTAGTTTCCGGATTTTTCACAATTTATTTAATATCTCCATGTTATATATAAATTATAACTTTTTAATGCCTGCGGCATTAACCTGCAGATAAATCATGAAGTGTTTTTTCAGTCCCGGATTTTCAATATTTTGTTTATTGAATTTTCGGTTGCCTGTTAGTTTAACCTGTTATAAATTTTTATTCGTATTCCCATTTATGCAGCCAGGGGTCTTTGGTATCTTCCTGAAATTTTCTGATTTTATCTGAATAATCATTTATCTGTTTTTGATATTGCGGTAAAGCGGCAAGATTTTTTATTTCCTGCGGATCGTTTTCCAGATCATAGAGTTCAAAGCGCGGCCGGTGCAAATATGCGTCAACCGATCTCTGCCCGTATCTGGCTTCGGGGTTTTTACATAGCGCCTGCCAGTTGGGAGAATAATATAAATCAGAAGCTGAAGAATAGGTGAGGGGATGCGCAATATTCCAGATAAATTTATGTTTTTCGCCGCGTAATACACGCATGGGATAATAGTTGGTGATTTCATGAAAAGTGTGCGCTAAAAATACTTCATTGCGCCAATTCTGCGGGTGCTCGTCATCAATAATACTTTTAAAGGATTTTCCATAAAATTCAGTTTGGCTGCAGGCAGCGCAGCAAAAATCGGCAATGGTGGGTGTAATATCCGCCCAGGTAATGAGACCGTCGCAGATGGTTCCGTGATTTTTATGAAAAGGACTTTTTATGATTAACGGCAGATTTGCCCCCGGCTCATATAGAGTAGTCTTAGAACCATGAAAAGCAGCGCCGTTGTCTGACAGATAAATAATTATGGTATGATTATAGACCTTTTCTTCTTTCAGAATTTTTATCAGTCTGCCGACACCGCGATCCAGCCTGGCAACTGACTGGCAGTATTGGGCAAATTCAGCGCGGGTTTCGGGTATGTCCGGAAGATACGCCGGAATTTCCAGTTTATTTTCATCAAAAACCGATTCTTCGTCGCCGGGAAACGGCTGATCGGGATTTCCGAACCGGTTCGGTTTACAGGGATGATTTTCCAGATGCCTGTTGTCGCGGTGCGGATTATGCGAAGCCCAGTACAGAAAAAAAGGCTCGGATTGTCTGATAAAGTCGCGGCAGGCTTCACTCATGCGAACATCATCACGCCCGAATTCCCCTTGTTCCCTATTAAACTGGAAAGGGAAAACCTCTTCAGGCGAAAAATGTTTTTTCCCTACGCGTCCGGTTCTGTAACCTGCCTGAGAGAGAATAACCGGCAGGGAAAGAATATCGTTAAAACAGGAAAAATGATGAACTCCGTGCGTATGACCGTATGTTCCATTGGTATGATTATATTTACCGGTAAGTATAACGCTTCTTGATGCTGCGCAGGAAGCCGTAGTACAGAAGGCTCTGGTAAAACGTACGCCTTCTGCAGTCAGCTTGTCAAGTTCAGGTGTTTTTATTGTACGGTTTCCATAAGCTCCGGTATCAAGCCCGTGATCGTCGGCTACCATTAGTACAACATTAGGACGATTTTTTTTTATAGTCATATTTTTTCCTCTCATAGATGAAAGACATTTTTAGGTGGCGGCTGAAAAAATTGTACTTTCATTCTTTTTAAATATCAACTTACTCCTTATCTTAGGGTGCAAATTTATTTCTTGGGTAAATAAAACAACAAAGCCCGCCCCTGTGTACTAAATTTTAGCGGACAGATGANNAGAAAAAAAATCATACCCCTTATCTTACAAATTCCCGCTTCCAAAAAATTAAAAAATGAGAATTGAGAGCCAAGAAAAATAATTTCATTTAAATTAAACAGAAAACCGTGGTTTTCTGTAAAAAATCGGGATTTTTAAAGTTTTATATTTTTCTTGATTTCTTTAAAAATTATGTTATTATTCTTAGTGATTTGATTAAATTGTTATCGAGTTCTTTTCACCTCATTGAGATTTATCTGTCTTTAAGACGGTGCAGCAATACAGTTTCCGGTTAATTTAATATTTTTATGCAAACAGCTGTTTTTATATTTAATGATCGGCTGCCGGACAGTCTGAATTAAAAAATATTAACAAGGAAAGAAAAAATGTTTAAACACAGATATTCTCACATGGTCCATAATTATTATGTCGGACGCATAAGGGAAATAATGACCAGGCGTCAGGCGGAAATAAATTCTTTAGCTTGTAAAAAAGATGCCGAAGCCTATGTCCTAAAAATTAAAAAAGCCGTTAAAAATTGTTTTTCTTCCCTGCCGTTAAAAAAAACACCTCTAAATCCCGAAATTACCGGCCGGGAAGAATATAAAGATTATTATATAGAAAAAATTATTTTCGAATCCAGGCCGGGTTTTAAGGTATCTGGAAATCTTTATCTTCCCCGTAATATTTCCAAGCGTGTCCCCGGAGTACTTGGCTTGTGCGGACACAGTGATGAAGGTAAGGCGGCTGTACCGTATCAGTCTTTTTCTATCGGTCTTGCCAAACGCGGTTTTATGGTTTTTATTATTGATCCTATCAGTCAGGGAGAGCGAAAACAGTTTTCTGAAAAGAATTCTCCTTACCTGCCCGGTCTCTGCCATGGACATAACATAATGGGAAACAGAATGATACTGCTTGGTGATTTTTTCGGGTCCTGGCGTTTATGGGATGCTATCAGGGCACTTGATTATCTTTTAATGAGACCTGAAGTTGATAAAAAAAGAATCGGGGTTACAGGCAATTCGGGCGGCGGTACTCTTACAACCTATGTAACAGCAATAGACGATCGGATTACCATGGCTGCGCCGTCCTGTTTTATCTGTTCTTATCTGGCCAATATTGAAAACGAACTGCCTTCTGATGCCGAACAAAATCCTCCGGGTATACTGGCCCAGGGACTTGATCAGATAGATTTGCTTATGTGTCATGCGCCCCGGCCTACTCTGATCATGGGACAATACGATGATTTTTTTGATATACGGTATACCAGAGAGCGCTTTAAAGATCTGAAAAAAATTCATCTGCTGCTTGGCAGTAATAACAGCAGCGGGTTATTTATCGGCCCGGGTGTACATGGTTATTCTTTGGAAAACCGCGAAGCCATGTATGCCTGGTTTATGAAACATGCCGGTCTGCGGGGTCCCATTAAAGAAGGTGAAATACTAACCGAAGCTCCCCGGAAACTTTTTGTAACCGCACACGGTGATATTGCCGAAAAAAAAAGCCTTACCGTTTATACCATTACATCCCGGGAATATGCGCTACTTAAAAAATCCAAAAAAAAGTTATCATCAAAATCTCTGAAAAATATAGCAACACGCCTGCTTGGCATCCCGATACTTAAAAATCCGCCGCATTATAAACCCCTGCGTTATAGCAGCCGTGATGAATTTGCAAAAACGCATTTTTATAAACAGACGGAGTTTGCGGTAGAAAGCGAATCCGGAATAGATGTCTTGACCGCAACTTACGGTCTCGGACACGGGCTGATGCATCCGCCTGCGGGAAATATCGATTTATTTATAGGCCATGGTTCCAGTCAGGAAGATATTGAAAAAAACAGCGAAATACGGAAATTTGTATCCGAAAAACGCAGCCTGGCTGCTGTTGATCCCCGGGGCTTCGGTCAATCTATGGCCAAGACCTGCGGAAGTAAAAATTTTTTTGAACCTTACGGCGCCGATTATTTATACGCTGCTACCGGTGAAATGCTTAATGAAAATTATTTTGGACGCCGGGTGTTTGATATCTTGAGGGTTATGGATTTTTTTTACAGCGGAGGGGCAGGGGAAATACGCCTGATCGGACGGGGAATCGGATCCACACTGGCGGTATTTGCAGCTATACTTCACCGTTTAAAACCGGAGGTAACAATCATAAATTATCTGCCTTCATTTGAAGTGATAATTAATACTCCGGTTTTTGAATGGCCTCTGTCTTCATTTCCCAGGGGAATTCTAAAGTATTTCGATCTGCCGGATATTTATCATGCACTTGGACAGCGTTTGACGAAAAAAAATCCCTGGGGCGCTGATATGAAACCTATAAAATATCAGGCATAGTAACCAAACAGTAATTTTCCAGGGAGTCGTCATGTCTTCTAAAGAGACACCCGAAACAATGAAAATACGATTCTCGCAGAGAGCGCAGAGTTCGCAGAGATCAACCTCAAGGCTGATCCAACTCTCCGCGAGCTCAGCGTCCTCTGCGTGAAACCCTTTNNATGAAAATGTGCTTGTTTTGCTATTTTAAGCGAATTTAGCTTTTTTATAAAGTATTTTCAAAGGAGCTGAATATTATATATAAAATATTTTATTTAATAATTTTCTTCCGGATTTTATTTACAGCGGATTGGCCGGTATTCAAAGGCAATTTATATTTTACCGGAAATAATGATGAGATTATTGTAAGAAACGGAAATTTAAAATGGATCTACAAGGCAGAAAACAGAATATATAATCCTGCCGTATCTGACGGAATCATTTATTTCACCGATCTGAATAAAATGATATATGCAGTAAATGAATATACCGGCGTTTTAAAATGGAAAATTGATTTAAAAACAGTTCAGCAAAAATTTGCATTCGGCTCAAAAATACCTGGTAAAATCAAATTCCCGGTTATTTGGGGCGGATATCTGTTTATTTCTGATTCGTCGGCTCTTTATTGTCTGAATAAAAACTCCGGAAGTATTATATGGGCCAGGGCAGGTGTACAGGAATCGGATGTTAAAAATTTTGTAATCGACGGCATATATGCTGACCCGATTATCTTCAATAACAAAATTTTTTATGGAACCAGAAAAAATTTTATCGCCCGTGATATAAACAACGGGCACATGCTGTGGTCGCGGCCGGAAATAACAAGTTACAGCGGATATGCTGCCTATTTCGACGATAAAATATTTGCGCAATCAAGGGACCAGTTAAAAAATACCTTCGAATTATTCTGTCTGCAACAGAAAAACGGTTCCATCATCTGGCGTAAAACCATGGAAATTCCCGAAAGGATTTTTTCTCCGGTTGTTTTTAAGAACAGTATTTTTACCATGTCTTCCGGGGCAATTAACTGTTATACCCTGGAAAACGGGGAAAAAAAATGGTCAAAAGATTTCAAAGCTCATGTGACCTCTGCTCCGGCCTGTACGGATAATGAATTGATTGTTGCGCTTGATAACAGGAAAATCTGCGTTATTTCTCCCGAAAACGGCGAAAAAAAATATGAATACGATCTCGGTTCAAATTCAGCTCCTGTTTTTACTGCAGTCCGGGATCAAATTTATATTACATTCATGGAATATACCGGCTCCGGCGCTGCCCGTATGCGTGTTAAAGCCTTCTGTTTTGCGGACCAAAGCGAACTCTGGACATTTTCTGAAAACTCACAGGGGTTTTCCCAGCCGGCTGCCTCCGGAGGAATTTTATTTGTCCCTTCGGACCATAATTTATACGCTATTGGAGACATCGGCAGTATACAGGCTTTAGCCAATAATAATATAATATCCCTGGAAGATCATAAAAATTCGAGTAATGTCAGAACAACCACAGGGGATGATTTTATAAAACCGGAAAATATTCCGACGGTAAAAAGACAACAGCCGCCGCCCGTACTTGATGAAATTAAAACCGGGGAATCCGTAGTAATCGATAATATTTATTTTGAGTTCGATAAAGCCTACCTTTTACCGGAATCAACAGACACCCTTGATAATCTATGCGCTCAGCTTAAAAAAAACCTGAATTTAAAAATTGAAATACAGGGGCACACAGACAATAAGGGCGCAGCGGAATACAATTTAATGCTTTCCCGAAAAAGAGCTGAAACCGTAATGGAATATCTGATAAAAAACGGTATTAGTCCGCAGCGGCTTTCAGCTAAGGGTTTTGGAATGGCAAATCCTGTAGCAGATAATTCCTCTGACGAAGGCAGAGCCAGGAACAGAAGAACAGAGTTTTTGATTATTGAAAAATAATTACTAGTTTTCTGCCGTGTCTGGAACCGGTTTAGGAATCATTGCTTCCGCTATCCTGATTCTTTCGGCTTTGGGTTGTAAGTCGGATAAAATCCGCTTCATTAATTATTTTAACTTTCAGGGTTTCAGCCTTTTTCAGTTTACTGCCGGGGTCTTTCCCGCAAAGCAGATATGATGTCCTTGAGCTTACCGAGCTTGTAATTTCACCGCCCAGGCTGCGAATTAATTCCGCTGCCAGATCGCGCGGCCGGAATTTTTCAAAGGTCCCGGTAATTACCCAGGTTGTTCCTTTAAATTTACCTTCTTGTTTACGGGTGCCGGATATAAAAATCAGGCCGGCATTTTTTAACCGGCCGATTAATTCAAGCGCAGCCGGGTCAGAAAAAAATTTTATTACCGAGTCGGCGATAGTTTCCCCGATTCCGTCAATATCAGTAAGAATTTCCATTTTTTTTTGTTCTGCCAGGCTGATTATTTCGTCAATCGAAGTAAATTTTTCAGCAAGCAGCTGTTCGGCTTTATGACCGATGTCTTTTATTCCCAATGATGCTAATACCTGTGTAAAAGGGCGTTTTTTCGATTCTTCCACCGCTTTGATGATATTTTCAATTTTTTTTTCGCCAAAACCTTCATGATTTTCAAGTTGCCTGTAATTAAAATAATATATATCAGCCGGATTTTTAATAAAACCTTTCTGGTAAAGATATTCTACGGTCTTCCCGCCAAGAGTGTCAATATTCATCTGGTCTTTGGCAACAAAATATTTTAAGGCTGCGAGTTCACGCGCTGAACATTTATCGCTGGGGCAGAACAGGTGCGCGCCGTCTTTAATCAGTATGGAATGGCAGGCGGGGCAGGTTTCCGGCAGTTGGTAAGCTCCTGAGTTGCTTCCCTTTTCAGTAACTTCTTCCACAGCCGGAATAACATCACCACGTTTGGAAAGGCTTACGCGATCACCGGTATTTACTTCCAGGGAATCAATATAATCCTGATTATGCAGGGTTGCCCGGGAAATAACCGAGCCGGAAAGTTTCACCGGATCAAGAACTGCAACCGGAGTTATACGTCCTCCGCGGCCAATCTGAATTTCAATTGCCCGTAATTGTGTCTCTGCCAGCGGCGATTCAAACTTGTAGGCAATGGCCCAGCGCGGATGATGCTGGGTATATCCGAGTTTTTCCCGTTCGGCGATATTGTTTAATTTTATTACCAGTCCGTCAATTTCATAGGGAAGTTTACCGCGTATGGCACGGAACATTTCAAGGCTGTTTTTTATTTCGGAAAATTTTAAAAGCCGGGCGGAGGGGACAGGAAGCGGAGTTTTCATGTTATCAGAAAAGAGTACAAAATGGCTGTTAACCGGAAATCCTTCATCGTATAATAATTTGATGATTTCAGTATGCGTTTCAGGCGTATCCTGCGTAAATCCTTCATAAACAAGGCATTCCAGGGGGTAGCCGGCGGTTTCAGTTGATTTCTGCCGGCGCAGAGCTCCGGCTGCAAGGTTGCGCGGATTGGCCCAGGCGCCGTCAAATTTTTTATTAAAATTACTAAACGCTTCGGTTTTAATAAATATTTCGCCGCGGACGGCAATTTTTTTTTTATAACCGATTTGCAGAGGAATACTTTTTATAGTGCGTATATTATCCGTAACATCGTTCCCGGTATAACCGCTGCCTCGGGTAAGAGCATACTGCAGGCTGCCGTTATCATAATACAGGACAATTCCGGCCCCGTCGATTTTGGGCTCCATGGTGAATTCCAGACCGTGATTTTTTTCTTCTAATTTTTTTATCCATTCGGTCAGTTCATCGGAATTGTAGCATTTATCAAGGGATAAAACCGGCAGGCTATGCGGCTTTTCCGGAAAATCACTGACAAGATCCGAGCCGGCGCGCATGGTGGGAGAATTGACATTCCGCAGTTCCGGGTTTTCTTCTTCCAGTTTTTTCAGCCGATCAAATAATCGGTCGAATTCCGTATCGGATATAATAGGGCGTGCTTCACGGTAATAGGCTTTTTCTGCAGCGGTTATGCGTCTTGTCAGGTCGCTGATTTCTTTTTGGATGGCGTCTTTCATGAACGGAAATTATTTTTCCAGCCGGATAAAAAATTCCACCCTGCGGTTTTGACGTCTGCCTTCTTCGGTATCGTTTGAAATCAGCGGTTTGGCCGGACCGTAGCCCTTGACGGAAAATTTATCCATGGGAAGGTTTGAGCCTAACATTAAATATTCGAGTACAGCGGATGCGCGCTTGGCGGAAAGCTCTATATTATATAACTCGCTGCCGGTGTTGTCCGAATGACCTCCGATCTCAATTCTGGCTTCGGGATTTTTTTGAAATAATTCGCCAAGCAGGTCTACAACCCGGGCAAGCGTATCAAGATGACGCGGAAGAATTGACGCGCTTTTATAGGCAAACTCAATATTGGGCAGAGTTATGGTCATTTCTCCGGCTTCGGTATTTTCTACAATTTTGATGTCATTTTCTGCCATAGCCGGAGGAATAAATACCGTTGAGCCCTGCATGGAGGCCGTAACCGGATAATTGCTTAAAGGCGTGGAAACGGTCCCTGAAAAAAGAACTTGAAANNTGGTGATATTTGTGTAAAGCGGAGAAAAATTCCATGCGGTTTGACTGCCTTTTTTGGAAGCAATAATTCCTATCTGTTTTTTGGTTTTTTCGCGCGTATCGGGATCTGCACCGCCGGCGCAGGTAATTTCCACAGAGCAGTTTTTAATTTCAAAAGCATCAAGCGTATTTTCTACATCTGCGGTAACGGTAAAATTGGTGGTGACTTCGCGAGGAATACTGAGGGAGATGGTAACTGACTCGCCGCTTGCCACCCATGATTCGTATAATCCCAGATAGGTAGAGAGTTCAGCCGGCTTGCCCGGTTCTATACTAACGTTTTCCCAGAAAATGGCAGCTGCGGTATCGGCTTTTTTAGCGGCATCTGAACGGAAAATATTGGCCATGGAGGTTCGGGAAAAGCCGCGAGTTTCCGGTTCCGGTATGTAAAGCCAGTCGCAGTCCCTGAAATTATCATAGTTGGCAAAAACAATTTTGTTCGGAGGTTTTTCTTTCAGGGGTTTTAGAATACCCGTAGCCCTGATGGTAGGATTTTTGAGATTGTCGTATGTATACCAGTAGCGTGGAATCTGCTGGTTGCTGAGCATGGTTTCAATCTGCAGAGCGCCTGTTCCGGGCAGAATAAAAGGCGAACCGTCGTTGGCCCCGAGGAAAGTATCAAAAAGTATGCGCAGTCCGATCCGAGTCTGTTTTTTTTCAGCATTAACTTTTTTCCCCAGCTTGGCGGTATTTTCCGGAATTTCGATAATGTATTGCAGGCGAATCATATCTTCTCGTCCGGTATTGGGATTGGGTACAATAGAAAAAACCTGGCTGATTAGGAAATTAGCTGCCTTCCAGCGGGACGCAAGCAGATGACCTTCGGTCTGGGGCGGCTGGTCCCAAGACATTGTTTTGCCGTTATCAGATCCGTAAACAGCAGTTTGATTATTAAAAAATACCGAAGCATAACTGGTAAACTCTGTTTGCCTGTACAGCAGCCGTTTATTATCATCATTAAGATTATCCGGGCTTCCGCCGCTGGTGCCTGCAGTGAAAGCTCCGGTACTTTCATCAACTTCGATTATCATGTATTGATTGGATAATACCGCTGTATAAATTCGGGAATTTAAGGCAGCAAAAAAAAAGCAAAAAATAAAAAAAATAGATTCCTTTCTTGTTTTCATTAATTTTTTATCCACTTGTGAAATTTACCATACATTTTGCAGTTTTTCAATTTTATTTTTGTTGACTTTGTATTGTAATTGAATTATAATCACTATGTCTTAATAAAGATACAGTATAATAAGAAACAGGAGGTAAAATGAAAAAAAATCTAATTATTACAATTCTTGTGCTTTTGACACTGGTGTTTTCCCAGGCTGAAGATGAACAGAAAAAACATGGACAGGACGGTAAGGGTAATCCCCTGGCAAAATTGGGGCTTGATGAAGCAACCATGACCAAGGTATCTGAAATTCTTGCCAAATCCCGTGAAGATTTGAAAAAATTTACAGATAAAATGAAAACGCTCACAGACGAACAAACCCGAATCGCCAGCGAGAATTTTGATGAGAAAAAAATAAAAAAATTAATTGAAGAGCGCGGAAAAGTTACTATTGCCATGCAGATTGCCCAGTTGAATATTGATGCCCGGATAAAAAAACTTTTAACCGATGAACAATGGAAAAAATATCTTGCTTTTAAAACCAGGAAAATGAAAAAGGGCGGAGAAGAACCAAAACCGGCCAAGGAAAAAACTGCGGAAAATCCTGAACCTCCTCAGGAATAATTACAGAAAAAGCAGAATTATCTCCGCGCACGGCTCTTTTAAAACCTACTTAAAAAATAAAATTATTTTTTAAAGCGTTTTTTTCGAAAGAGTAAAGTCACCGGATCATACGACATGGGTTTATGCTTGTAGTTTATGCTTCATACCAATAGATCGTTTTTTTTGTTGAACAAACGTTTTCAGCAAAAAAAAGCAAAATTTTATTTTTTTAAAATATTATTGCTTATATTAATACAGTTTTGCATAAATACGGTTTATCCGGATACTCCCCCGATGAGTAATGATTTTCAGTCCGCCGGTTTTGTTTTTACCAGGCTTAAATATTCATGTGCCAGCAATACCGAAACACACTGGGAATGTTTCAGCTGGGGAGATGCTTTTTTCATACGTAATCTAAATGAAATGGTAAAAATCAGAGTTCCGGAACCGTCTTATGGAGAAGAGCGTGAAACTTTTGCATTTGCCCGTACCGCCAGTGCAGCCGACGTAGAATCCCTGCTCGTATATCCCTTTTTATTCATGCATTCCTATTGTGATTTTTCCCTGCCTCCGCTTGAGCTTTCCAATATTAAAATTTTTATTGATAATGGAGGTTTTCTCTGGGCAGATGAAGCGGCTTTTGATAAATTGCTGATTGAAGATTATCAGAAAAGAGCTGCCAGGGAATCGGAAATGGAAAAAACCCGTGCTGCCATGGAAGCCCAGAAGGAAAAATCCGAGGCCGATGCCATGTTAAACGAAAATTCTGAAAGTAATTCCAGCCCGCAGGAAGAAAATCCGGAAGAAATGATAATTACTTACGAGACCGCAAGCGATATTCCTGCCGAGGAAGAAACCGATGATACTCCTTCTGAGCAAATCAGCAGTGACGGAGTGGTATCCAACCGCGGTGGAATTTTTACTGAAGTTCCTGATCATATGCTGGGAAGCGAATTAGACAGTTTTTTCCGCTCTGTTTTAAATATGATCAAAAATCTTTATCCTGAAGCAGAACTGCATAAAATTCCTCTTTCCCATCCTCTCTTTCGCTGTTATTTCCAGATACCTGAAAATCCTTTTTTCCGCGGCCGTACTCCGGAAATTTACGGGATTTATATACGCAGCCGGTTAGCGGTAATCATCACGCCCGGTGATATCCAGGGAGCTTGGTGTCAGCCTGATAATTCCTGGTACGGCAGAGATTCCTATAAAATCGGGCTTGCTACCGGCGTGAATATTGTTATGTGGGCATTAACGCAGAAAAAGCAGCGCGCTCCGCTGCTGCGCATATCATCGCCTTAAGGAGTCGTCATGTTCAGCTTG
>DNNS01000766.1 GCA_003497555.1 Spirochaetia bacterium | reverse complement strand
ATTCAAAACGGTAAATTTTATTTTAAAGAAAAAAAGTCTCCCGTTTATTTTTCCGGAACCACTTTTGTGCATGATTCGAAATTTCCCGCTAAAATCCAGTCGGAAGCAATCGCCCAAAAGACCGCTGCTCTCGGATTCAATCTTGTCAGGCTGCATCATCTTGATAACCCCCGGCCCGGTTACGGTATATTTGATCAGGAACAAATGACCAATTACCGCAATACTCTTTCCCTGGACAGGGAACTGATGGACAGAATGGATTACTTTATACATTGTCTTTGTAAAAACGGAGTATATATTTATTTTGACGGTATTACACTCAGGAAATTTTTAGCCAATGACGGCGTGCCTTCTTATGATAATCTGACTGACGGTATTAAAGGAAGCGCCTTTGTAATTAATAATAAGATTTTACAGGAAAAACAGAAAGAATATTTCTTGCTGTTCTGGAATCATTATAATCCCTATCGAAAAATGAAATATAAAGATGATCCGGCCATCATCATGTCTTCAATAATAAATGAAAGCGACTTGTTCACCCACGGTAATCTGAATCATCATTTTCCTGAACCTTACCGAAATGATTTTATGTCCTTATGGACTGATTGGTCTGTGCATAGCGGAATCAAAAGCACTTTTACTGAAGCCGAAACTCATGATACTGCACATTTCAAGGTAGATATCATGTCCGATTATTTCAGTCAGATGAAAGTTTTTCTGCAGAATCTAAAACCCGGATTACTGGTATGCGGAACAACATGGTTTTACAAATATCTTGCCCTGCATAAGTCTTATCTTAAAATGGATTACATTGCAACGCATGGGCATTTTTCCAAATCGGAATATTTAATGGACCCGCAAAATAACAAGACTCATCCCGCAGTGCGTTTATCAATTGCCAGACAATCGGGAAAACCGCTTATTCATGAAGAATGGGGAGCCTGGAACGGAATGTATGATCGCAGCGCATCCATAGCCTTCAGAACAGCTTGCATATCAATGCTGGATCATGAGGGCAGTATTTATTTTGCCATGTATCATGCCTATAAAGCGGAACCGCAAATTTTTGCCTGTAATGCCATGCTTGACCCGGCAAAATCATTTATTTTCCCCGTATTAAATCTTATGCTGCTGCGCCGTGATCTGCAGATTAATCCCCGGAAAATCATGTATTTAATGACGGATGATTTATTATACGGTAATAATTGTGAAGCTCTGACGATTGATAATATTTGTAAAGTTTATCCCGGGTTTGAATATGCCGGTTTTTATGGAAGAGCTGAAATGACATTATCTATACCGCAGAAATATGAATCAAATACTGTAATAATAAAACCCGGTGAAACAGCCCCAAACCTTCCGGATAAAAATACCTATCCCCTTATATCAGGAAGCGGTGAAGTAATTAATTATTATAAAGATAAATATTTTCTGGTACGAAATTTATTTACAAAAATCGCTGCCGGACATTTTTGCCGAAAAGGCGAAATAGATTTGGGGAATGGAATAAGTGTTTATATAACGAATACTGATTATGCCTGTATTGCAGTTTCCAGTCTTGATGCAGAGCCGATTCATAAAAGCCAAAAAATCATGCTGACGGCGATATCGTATGTTGAGACCGAAGGACAAATTTATGATCGGGACTGGCTGAATCCGATTGATTATGTAAAAGAAGGAGTAAAAATTCTTGCTCAGCCTGTTAAGGGCTGTTTATCGATTATTAATCCGGAAAATTCATATATATGTAAAAGCCGGACATTAAAAAACAGTGATCTTAAAAATAATTTAATAAAAGGCTCATCTGGCAAAATTATCATTCCAATGGACGGGAGTTCACTGGTGTATATAATAGAAAAAATTTCAAAATGATTAATACTGAAAACAGAGTAATTTATGACTGAAAAAAATAACTATCACTGGGAGATTCTGGTCAATGATCAGAAGAAACACTGTTTTTTCGGATACTATGACCGCTGCCCATGGAATAAAGATACGCAGCTTCATTTAGCAATACGCACCATTCAGCGAAAACGTCTCCCTCTGCGCGGAGAAACAGCTGAGATCGGGGTAGTGAATCGAAAGGAAAAAAAGTTTATCAAAATAACAGAGACGCGCGCCTGGTGCCACCAGCAGGGCTCCATGACTGTCTGGCTTAATCCTGAAAAAAATATTTTTTCCTTCAACGATTACTGCGTCAAATCCCAAAAAATCATATCCCGTATCTGGAGCGTAGAACAGGGGGAATGCGGACGTATGGAATATCCCGTATACGCTATTTCCCCGGATCGGCGCTACGCAGCCGGTCTGAATTTCAGCCGTATTCCTCGAAGGGGTTATTCCTATGCGGACGCTGTACTGGATAAAAAGCCGCTGCGGCTTCAGCAGGATGGAATTTTTCTCACCCGTATTTCCACTAGAAAAACAAATCTGATTGTTAATTATGAGCGCTTACTTGATATGCACCCGCTGCCGTATGAAATTAAAAACAAGCATATCTGGCTTAATCATATTATCTTTAATTCAAATTCAAAAAAACTTCTGTTCCTGCTGAGGCATACGGCAGACACTGATAAACCCTATCCATGGCAGACATATATGTTTACGGTTAATATAGACGGTTCGGATTTGCGCTGTGTTTTACCTGATGTTTACTGGAGAAATGGAACCATTTCCCATCAAATCTGGGGCCGTACGCCTCATGAAATACTGGTGGATGCAGCCTGGGGAAGTGCCCAGAAAAACGAAGCGGTAGTTTTTGATGAAAGAAAATCTCCGGTATGCGCTCAAAAATTATCTGCCGGTTTTGGAGTTATGTCGCACATGGTTTTTTCTCCGGATGGAAAACAGATTGCATCCGATACCTATCCTGACAGCCGGGGAAAACAGAAAATCTGCCTGATTAATTCATCAACCGGACAAGTAAAAACTATCGGTTATTTTCGGCATCCTGCTGTACCTGTTATTGATGTACGCTGTGATTTACATCCCCGATGGTCAGCCGACAGCAGGTTAATTACCATTGATACCATGCATAAAGGGCTTACGGCCATTATGATGTGTGATTTTAAAAAAAACGAAGGATGACTCTGTACAATTCAGCAATAAATATGCTTGTATGAGTCAAATAAAATTTAAAAAATTAAGAATTTAATTTTTTAATTGCTCTGGGAGATGAACCAAAATTTTTTTTAATTCCTCTTGATAAGGAAAAAGAATTTGAATAGCCGTATTCATCGGCCAGTTCAGATAGAGTTGCATTAACGTTGACAAGCCGGTTGCGAATAGCCTGCATTCTATTTTTTTTATGCATTTTCATTGGACTAATCTTATATTTTTTTTTAAATTCATGAGAGAGATGGGATGGGGAAAGAATTGAAATTCTGGCCAATTCGTTCAGAGTAATGGTTCGGTTGAGGTTTTCTTTAATATACACAAGGGCTCTGCCAAGCTTTTCATCAAGATCAAGTGTAAACGAGTCAGAAGATTTCAGGG
>DNNS01000518.1 GCA_003497555.1 Spirochaetia bacterium | reverse complement strand
CAATGTCACTGCTTTGTGGTATATTCGCAAGTGCGAGTTATTCTTGATGAGATTACCTGGCGGCGTTTGGGAGGTTAAATTTTTATTTTTTTTATTAACAGAATTAGAAAAAAAATCAGCGCGTTCAGCATAACAATTACAGCGCCTGAAGGCAGATCAAGCATATAAGATACTGCAATTCCGATTAAAACACTGAAAGCGGAAAACATGGAGGCAAAAAACATTACCTTGCGGAAATTTCCGGCAATCTGCAGAGAAGTCAAGGCCGGAAAAATCAGCAGACTTGATACCAGTAAAGTACCGGTTACGCGAATACCAAGAACAATGGCTGCAGAAACCAGCAGGGTAAGCAGAATATTGATTTTACCCGCATGTATTCCCGTACAGAGAGCAAAATCTTCATCATAGGTAATACTGAATAATTCATGATAAAAAAACAGGATAAAAAATAATACCAGGGCGGCAAGGCAGCCAAGCATTACAAGTTCAGCATTGGTAACCGACAGGATGCTCCCAAATAAATATGAAAACAAGTCGATATTAAATCCTTTGCCTGCGCTGGCAATGAGCACTCCCAGCGCTACTCCGGTGCCGGATATTATGCCGATGGCGGCATCTCCGTCAATCGAGGGGTTTTTTGCCAGGCGGAAAATAAATATGGAAGCCAGCATTACTATGGGGACAGAGATGAGAAGGGGAGATGTACCCAGTAAAAGCCCCAGGGATAGCGCGGCAAAACTTACATGACTGAGCCCGTCTCCTATCAGGGACATCCGGCGCAGTACAATAAAAACGCCGAGCAGTGATGTGCTCAGAGCCACAAGAATTCCCGCTAAAAGAGCCCGCCGCATAAAATCATACTGCACAGCTTCCGCCAGAGTAAAAAAAATATTATTAATCATAAAATTCCTGTGCCGTATCAGTGCCGCTTGCAGATGTAATGCTGGGCATAATGGCCGAAATAATCGGTCATTGGTTTGGATGTGCAAAACTCATCAAATCCGCCGTAAAAAATCATTTTTTTATCAAGATACAGCAGTTTTCGGGCATAATGTCCGATAGTTCCGGCATCATGCGTAACCAGCAGTATGGTGGTTTTTTCTTTTTTATTGAAATTTTCAAGCAGGGAATAAAAATTATCGCGAGCCTCGGGGTCAAGTGCACTGGTCGGTTCATCTAAAATCAGAAGATCCGGTTTGCTGACCAGAGCGCGCGCCAAAAGCGCCTTTTGCTCCTGCCCGCCGGAAAGAAAACCAATTTCCCGATCAAGTAAATCTGAAATGGAAAGCGCCCGGCAGATTTCTTTGATATTATGCTGATCGTTTTTATCCAGGCGGCGGGGGAACTTTTTACCGCCCATAAGTCCGGTACTGATAATTTCTCTTACATTAGCCGGAAAATGTTTCTGCCGCCCGGGATTTCTCTGCGGAAGATATCCGATTTTTTTTATACCTTCAAATATAACCGAACCTCCGGCCGGGGATTCGAGCGCCAGCAGGGCTCTGACAAAACTTGTTTTACCGGAACCATTAGGGCCTGCTATGGCTGTATAATCGCCCTGCGCAACCGTGCAGGTTATATTATCAAGCGCCACAGTCTGCCCGTATTTTATTGTCAGGTTTTTAATATTTATTGCCGTCATTATCGAATCATTTTAATTATTTCCGCATTCCAGCCCTTTTTTCAAATTTTCAATATTGCCGGTCATAATATCAAAATATGTTATGTTTTTTTTAATTTCTTCCCTGCCCACATTATGCGCGGCATGCAGAAGCAGCAGGGCACAGCCGGTTTCTTTTGACAGCATATATGCGAGTTTGGGCGAGAGCAGTTCTTCGTAATATATATATTTGATATTTTTTTCTTTAACGGTTTTTATCAGATAGGCAAGCTGCCGGGCTGACGGTTCGGAGTTGGGAGAGAATCCCCGATAAGCCGGAATAAACTCAAGGTTGTATCTTTTTACAAAATGGCCGAAAGCAAAATGACCGCCGAACACCAGGGTGTGCTGTCTGCAACCGGATAGAGATTGCTTGATCTGCAGATCAAGTTCATTAAATTTTTTAAAAAGTAATTCCGCATTTTTACGGTAGAAATCAGAAGACGGAGGATCTGTTTGGCTTAAGGATGTGAAAATGGCGCGCGCCAGTAAAGAAGCCAGGAGCGGGTCAACCCAGATGTGAGGATCGTATTCATGGGTATGTTCTTTGTCCGGGAGGGGGTCTGCCGGATGGTGCCGGTGTTCCTGATTAATGTTTTTTACTTCAGAGTCAATTCCCCTGCCGGCTTCGACAATTAACGGATTTTTTTTATTAATGCCGGTTAATATTTTTTCCGCCCATACTTCCATCTGACGGCTGGTATAAATAAAAACGTCTGCCGTGCTGATATTTACAATGTCTTTTGGAGTCGGTTCCCAGGAATGAGGTTCTACGCCGGGCGGAAGCAGCAGAACGACATTTACGCGATCTTGTCCGATCTGACGTGAAAAATCATAAAGCGGAAAAAGAGTAGTAATGATTTTAAGACGGCCGGGCTTTACAGATTCGGCGTAGAGTACACAGGCCGGAACAAGCAGGATTGCCGAGACAAGTTTTAAAAAATTGTTTTTAATAGCCGCCGAGCGTAATTTCCAATTATTTTTTCTTGCTTTCGGTTTTTTTGGTATCTTCTTTTTTGGTTTCGGTTTTTGCTGAATTGTTAATTCCTTTTATTTTACAATATTTATCATATACCGTCTTAAAGGCAGGATCTTTACCTGCATAGTATTTATCCTGCTCATCTCTGGTTTTGTTATAGGTATCGGATAGTGCTTTAAATGCAGCATTTTCTTTTATCAGCCTGGAACGGTTTTTATAGAAAATTTTTCCGGCCTCTTTGGGATCGGCAGCAGCCGCGTAATCCGGAACTGATTTTTTCATTTCTTCTTTCATTTTATTCATGGCATCATTCATGGTTTTAACAAATTCCTTGACTGCCGTATCATCTTTTAAGGCTGTTTTACAGACTTTTCTGGCATCATCCAGTTCTTTTTGAACTGCTTTTAATTCTTCATGCGCCGGATTAATCGCGGCTGCAGTATTGGTTGCAGTTTTGGATGCTCCTGCAGTTGATTTGGAAGCAGCTGTGGTTGTTTCATTGGTATTTTTTTTGTTATCTTTTTTTGACGATTTGGCAAAACTTACAGACAGGCAAAGTATGGCAATTAATATATAGTTTATCATTGATTCTCCTTACTTGTTATCGTTATAATTATCAACCAATATCTGAAAATTGTCAAGGAACTCTGGTGTAAATTTATTTCTTGGGTANNGGTAGGAGAAAAAAGAGGATGCCCCATGTTGTCAAGCATTTCTGCAGACTAAATATGACGCGTACCCAAGAACTCTCAAATTTCAAATTTCCGCTTTTCAAAAAAAAATAAAAAGCGGAAATTTGTGAGATAAATACTTCCATTTACACAACAGAAAACCGCGGTTTTCTGTAAAAAATTAAAATTTTTAAGGTCAAGGAAATAAATTTTTAATTTTCAGAGTCTCTATTAAATTTCGGGCTATTCAGTCTTTTATCAGCCGGGCGGATTTCCACAAAAAAGAATTATAATGCGGTTCTTTACCGATTGCGCCAAGGGTTAATGCCTGTTTTCTTCCGCTGCCGTCATTATCATTTATAAGGATATCAATGCCAAGCTCGCTGCCGCTTCCCAATAATAAATTGGGCAGTGTTGTTGCGGGAAAAGCAATTTCATATAGATACCCGGATTCGGTTTTCGAATAAGCGATTTTCACATCCGGATCAATGCCTTTTTCCATATTCGCCTCGCCGATATAGCGGCCGGAAGGATTTTTTTCAAGATAGGCAATCGGTTTGTCTGAACCCTGATAAAATCCTATTTGGTATAGCGCATCATTATAGTCATACGCCTTGAATTCCTGACTCACATTGTCATTATTCAGATCCAGATACACCTGAACTGAATCATTATTGTAAAGAGATCCTGCGGTTTTTGCCAATGGCATGGCGGTATTGTCACGAACTTTTAGCGCGATATATAAATTATCGGAATCCCAGCACAGGGCAATCTCAGCGCTCAAATCATCAGTGCCTGAGTGTTTGTCTTTCCCCTGGGAAAAATCCTTAGATAAATTATTCTCGTCAAGCAGCAGCCGGCGAGCGCTCTTCCACTCAGCAAGGGAACCATCAATTGATATGCCGGCACGGAAAGGAATATCGAAGGAGGGAAGTTTTTTCAGTATTACATCTTCTCCATCCTTATATGATTCGCGGTACTGTAAATTATAGGCAAGTCTCCAGTCGCGGTCAGGTTCCAGCCGCCCCAGTGATTTTTCAAACCATTTACCCGGCGCAGCATTGCTCATCTGCAGAGAGGGTACGGAGCTCCAGGCTGCGGGCAGGCTTTCAAATATTATCTCTTCGGACTGAGGCTTGCCGGAAGCATTACTGCTCCTGATCAGTATGGTACCATCCCGCGCGATCACGCATTCTGTCTGGAACGGCGAATTAAAACCGAAATAATCAAGTGATCGGACATCGGCAATTACCGCTTCTGATGATACTTTTTCGGGATAGATCGCGTAACACGGCAGATACGAGATATCAATATCATTTTTATTTACCGGATTTCCATTAATATCCAGTACTTGTTCCCAGAGCGGAGAGCGGATGATTGTTCCCGTTTTACCGTAATCTTTCATATTAAAAGACACTATTTTTTTTTGATCCGTTCTCTCAAAAAGAAAAGATCTCAGATTTTTTTTCAAATCAAGCGATTTGCCTTTTTCTATACCATTTAGCAGTTGGCTTAAATTCCGGTACGCGCCGACTGTATACTGATAGTATACAGGACTCGATATTCCCGGCAAGAACGCAGTTTCAGGCGCGGCGAACAGCGCAAGCGGAATATTGTTTGCAGAATGATGCAGATAATTCTGTATTATGCGCCCCACATAGTCATCTTCGAAATCAGAATAATATGCCTTGTCATATTCACTCCATACATTCAGGAAATTCCGGTATCCGAAGTATTGTTCGCTATTATATACCGGCAAATCATTTTTTTTACTCTGGATAAGAGATTTTAATTCAGCAAGCTGTTCATACACAGGCGGTGTTTCGGGTGTTCCCTGATACAAATGAAAACTTAAAAAATCAATATAATTCAGCATTCCCGCATCGATGAGCATTTTGATATACGGCAGGTCGATTCGGCAGAAACAGGAACCGATTTTTACTTTTGGCGCTGTCTGGTTAATACATGCCCTCGCTATTTTGAGCAATTCAATATAACGGTCTGCAGTCATGATTACTGTTTCTTTAGACGGAGCGGTTTCGAATTTAATCCTGTTTAAATTTAGTTCATTTATTATTTCAAAATGCGTTATTACACCTTTATTTAACTCAAGAATTCCGGTAAAACCATTTCCCCAGCGGGTCAGTTCAGTTTTAAAAGCATCCGGGCTCAGAGCGAACGGTTTTGTCAGGTAATCCTTATTATAATAAGCAATCAAGGAATCACGGTATAAATAATTTATTACTGTCATATTCAGGGGGGCCGTAATCAGTGAATTCTTAACGTTTAAATACTGTAAAAAATCCGCAGAAGATGCGTCAAAGGTAGTATATTTTTCTCCCCAATAAAAATTGCGTTGAAAACCAGCACCCATTTCACAATATATTTTTTCAGTCAGCTTTACCGCCCAGACTGGAAATACATCCGACCGGTTCTCATATCCGAACAGGGGATTCCGCACGGTTTTATTTTTATCAATGACCCAATACCGGAAATGGCTACGGGTTATTTCCCTTCCCTGATCGTCCGCCAATAGCGCGGTAATTCCGATAACGCCTTTTTCCCGGTTTTCAACCGGAACCTGCAGACGAGTTATATCTTCGGCGAGTTCCGGCAATTCTTTCCGGTATTCCCATACAGTATCATTATACAAATTTTTGGCGGCAAGCGATAATGTAATTNNTGCTTCTCAGATAACAACACGATATTCAGGGTGGTCGCCGAACCTTCCATGATAATGGCATTTTCTTCCGTTAACTGAAACCCGATCTGGGGAGTAAAATGATAATCACTAAGCTCGCCTTTTTCCAATTGAAACGAATCAAGCCACGCGTAACACCCGGTATTAACAATGCGCACATAAAAACTGTTCCATAGCGGAGAGCCGTAATCCGGCATGGTAAAAGAAAATGAATATCTTTTCCAGGGAAGCGGTATCTCCTGGGCTTTGATTTCAATTGTTTCAATTTTGAATTTCGTGGTAACAACAGAAACACTGAGTTTTTCTTTTCCGTCGGCAGCAGTCTCGGCTTGGGCTTTCGCGTAAAAAGAACAGGTATATTTCTGGCCCGGTAAATAACGTTCTCGCTTGCTGTTAATATTATTGTTGGGAGGCATAAACAGGCATTTACTGCCATGAGCGCGCTCTTTTGTAGCAAATGTAGTTTCCCGGGTGTCGCGGCCGGTGTATAAGATGTTACGATCACGGTAAGAACTGCCGTACCAGCCCTGCCAGTCTAACTCAAAACCGGGATTTTCAAGTATATTAATATTATTTTCATTTATTAATTTGCTTTCCTGAAGATATGGCGGCTGATCACCTGTGTCCTCGATCACAGAAGCATCATCGATAAAAGCATCTCCGGTATCAATCGCAAAACGAATGTACATTTTACGTCCTTTCCATTCGGCCTCATTTGGAAATGTGTTGACAAACGAATACTTTTTCCACGATTTTGTCAGAATAAAGGATTGCTTTTTATAATAGTGCGGCTTAATGGCAGAATAGGTGTAAAAATCACCTCTAAGTATCTGCCCGTCTGCTGCTGCTTTTGCAAAAAATGTTAGCGTATATTTTTTCCCTGGGATGATACTGCACTCTTTTTCACTTATGTAGGAAGCGGCCGCTTTTGTGTTTTCAGAAGTTGGAGAAGAAATATAAAGACAATTTTTTCCTTCCCTCGCATTTTCGGTGAAAGGCTGCGGCGGCAGATCTTTACCGTAATAGTTTTTCCAATCACTGATATACCCGTCAGCGCTGATTTTTTCAAAATCGCCATTCCTAAGAATATTTTCCGCTGTAAGCAGGCAACAAAACAACATCGGTATTAAAATCACTTTTTTTTTCATAACGACTCCCTGGAAAAT
>DNNS01000292.1 GCA_003497555.1 Spirochaetia bacterium | reverse complement strand
AGTAAACGCAATTTTAAAACCCGAACCTGAAATGGGCTTCAGTAAAGGCGGTTTTTTATCGCCCGATGCGCGCAGTCATACTTTTGATGCAGCAGCCAACGGCTATATTCGCAGCGAAGGCTCTGCAGTACTATATATTAAACCATATTCCCGGGCATTAAAAGACGGTGACCCGGTATATGCTCTTATTGCAGGTACTGCTACCAATCAGGACGGACGTACCAACGGAATGGCCATGCCCAGTGTTGATTCCCAGATCATGGCGCTTGAAGATGCTTACAGAGATGCAGGTATTTCTACCAAATCTGTTCATTATATCGAAGCTCACGGCACAGGTACCGCAGCCGGCGATCCTATTGAAAGCGAAGCTATAGGCACTGTAATTGGTAAAAACCGCAAGGAAAACGAACAATTTCTGGTTGGTTCCGTTAAAAGTAATATCGGTCATCTTGAACCTGCTTCCGGTGTAGCCGGACTGGTAAAACTTGCCTATTCGTTAAAAAACCGCATGGTTCCGGCCAGTATTCATTTTAAAAATCCCAATCCCAAAATAGATTTCAAAAAATACCGCATGAAGGTTGTCCAGAATACAACACCGCTTGGAACCAAAAAAGATGAAATAATTTTCGCAGGCATTAATTCTTTCGGTTTCGGCGGATCTAACGTACATGCCGTACTGCACTCTGCACCGCTTAAATCCGAAAAAAAAGATAATAAACAAAAAAATTTCAGCGGTCCCGGGGTTTTTACCCTGTCTGCACGTTCTTCCCGCGCATTAAAAGATCTTGCTTCCGAGTATATGACATTTTTAAAAAACAGCAATGAAAATCTGTACGATATCTGTTATTCCCTTGGAGCGCGCCGTTCCGCTCACGATAACCGCCTGGCTGTTGCTTTTGAAAATAAAAATGATATTTTAAAATCTCTGAAAGCCTTTACTACTGACGGAGAACTAACCAAACAGATTATCAGCAAGCGGCAGGGTCTCGAGCACGGAAAATCAAAAACGGTTTTTGTTTTTTCAGGGCAGGGTCCGCAGTGGTATGCCATGGGGCGTGAGCTTCTTGAAACCAATGATGTTTTCCGCAGCACTATTGAAGAAATTGACAAATATTTAAAGAAATTCGGATGGCTTAAAAAAGAAAAATCAAGCCTTATGGCTGAACTTAAAAAAAATGAAAAAACTTCGCGGATGGATGAAACCGAAGTAGCCCAGCCGGCAATTTTTGCCCTGCAGGCCGGTTTGGCAAAAGTCTGGATGAATATGGGAATCAAACCTGATGCCATTATCGGGCACAGTATAGGCGAAGTGGCTGCAGCATGGGCATGCGGCGCCTTAAGCCTCGAAGAAGCAACCCGGGTAGTTTTCTGGCGCAGCCGCTGCCAGGCAGCAGCCTCCGGAATCGGAAAAATGTTAGCCGCCGGTATTTCCCAGTCCGAAGCCGAAGACGAAATCAGCGCATATTCCGGGACAATCAACCTTGCAGCTATTAACGGCCCTAAAATGGTTACGCTTTCCGGAGCAAGCGATTCAATAGATAAATTGGCTGCAGATTTTGAAAACCGCGGAATTTTCTGCCGTATTTTAAGGGTAGATGTTCCTTTTCACAGCTATCTGTTAGACGGAATCAAGGCTGATTTCCTGAAATCAGCCGGTAAAGTCAAGTCATCCAAATCCATAATTCCTTTTTACTCCACGGTTACCGGCGGCATTTACGACGGAAGCAAACTTGACGCTGCTTATTGGTTTAAAAATATCAGGCAGCCTGTTTATTTTTATCCCGGAGTTAAAAAAATCATTCAAGACGGATATAACACTTTTGTAGAAATTGCTCCCCATCCGATTTTAGGAGCAAGCGTAGCTGCTACTTTTAAAGAGCTCTCTGTAAAGGGAGCTGTGGTCAGTACCCTGCGCAGACAGGAAAAAGAAATGCTTAATATCATGATTGCGCTTGGTTAATTATATACCTGGGGCTATGATTTAAAATGGAACAATATTTTCCCCGGGGGCGAATATGTAAAACTTCCCCATTATGTCTGGCAGAAAGAATCATACTGGCTGGAAACCGAAGAATCAAAAAAAATTCGTACCGGCAAACAGCCGCATCCGCATCTGGCGAATGTTACCCGCGGCGTTAAAGATGCCTATACTTATATATGGGATATTATGCTTGACAAGCGCAATACTCCCTATATCGACGATCATAAGGTGCAGGGTCCGCTGGTTTATCCCGGAGCCGGACATGTTGAACTGGCTATTTCCGCCGGTATAAATTCTTTCGGCAGCACTTTCGGATTTTTGGAAAATATTAATTTTATGAATGCTCTTTTTCTGCCTGATGAAGGAGACACTCCGCATATCAGGCTGGAAATTAACGGACACGAGGGTGAATATACCATTTCCACCCGCCAGCGTGATCCGGAAGCAGCCTGGGTAATTCATTCCAACGGCAAAATGAACCATATCGGCGATTCATTCCGCAGCGAAAAAATCAGTCTTGCCGATGTACGAAAACGTACTCCGGAACTTGTTGAACTGGAAGTGATGTTTAAGGAGCTTTTTGAAGGCGGCCTTAATTTGGGACCTACCTTTAAAGGTCTGATAAAATGCTGGCGCAATAATACCGAATCGCTGGGTGAAGTTGTTGTTCACGAAAGCCTGCGTTCAGGTTTCGGCGAGTTTAATCTGCATCCCTCAATTCTGGATGCCTGCTTTCAGACCGCTTTCGGAATAATGAAAGGGAAAAACGACTATACCAAAGGCGTATATATTCCGGTGCATATTGAAAGAGTTAAATTTCATCAAAAACCGTCAGGATATAAATTTTTCAGCTATGCCCGGAAAATACATTTCGGCGAAAAACTGATGAGCGCTAATTTATGGATTTTTGATGAAAAAGAAAATCTTATTGCCGAAGTACAGGGCTTTACCGCACAATATCTTGAAGGTTCAAGGGGCGAAGTAGCCGGCGAAATGGACAACTGGTTTTATGAATATCAGTGGAAAATGAAAGCCCGCCGCGAAGATGATCTGTACCGGCACCCGGCTGATTATCTGGTGCGGCCTCCCGCCATAAAAGAACCCGTGCGTAAAATTATTGATGAAATTCTCGCCCGGCCGGTTGATGCCGAATATCTGAATGATTTTGAACCTGCACTTGACCGGCTTACTTTCAAATACATTATTGCCGGCCTTCGTAAACTTGGCATACCATTAAAGAAAGGCGATGTTCTTGAACCTGCAAAATTATTTACCAAACACTCTATTGCCAGGCGCCATGAGAAGCTTTTTCATCATATTTTTCTGCTGCTTGCCGGCGGAGGCTATTTAACCAATAACCAAAATAGCTATACTGTCGCCCAGGAGCCTCCTGATGAAGATATGGCTCTTGCCATGCAGAAAATGCGCGAACAATATGCAAAATTCCGCGAACTTACCCTGCTTAACCGCTGCGGACCCTATATCAAAGAAGTTCTTACCGGAGAAAAAGATCCGGTGATGCTGATTTTCCCCGAACGCGAATGGGAAAATGTAATTGATTATTATACAGAAGGGCATACTTTTAAAAAGTATAATGAAATAGCGGTTACCGCCATGCAGAATCTTCTGTCCAGACTGCCTGAAGCGCAGACAGTAAAAATTCTCGAGATCGGCGCCGGCACCGGGGGTATGACCCAGGCCATGCTTCCTGTCCTTCCGGCGGATCGCGCCGAGTACTATTATACCGACGTGTCTCACATGTTTAACATCAAGGCGCAGGAAAGATTCAGCGCTTATCCGTTTGTTCAGTATAAAATTCTCGATATCGAAAAAGATCCGTCCGATCAGGGTTTTGATCTTCATTCCTTTGATATCATTGTTGCTTCCGATGTTCTGCACGCAACAAAAAATCTGAGTCATACCCTGGGTCATGTAAAAAAATTGTTAGCCCCCAGGGGTATTCTGCTTATGCTCGAAGTCACCAGGGCTCCGATCTATCTCGATCTGATTTTCGGCATGACTGAAGGATGGTGGCTGTTTGAGGATGAACGTAAAAACCACTGCACCATGCCGCTTCCGGTCTGGGTTAATAAACTTGAAAAAGAAGGTTTCACCGATATACTTCCTGCTACTGACGTAGAAACCGGAAACGCTTCCGCGCAGACGGTTTTTATATCCTGCGGTCCTGATTTTGAATATGATAAAAAAGAAATTCAGGCGAAAAAAGATAAAATCCTGGTGCTTTCCGACAGCCGGGGTATTGCAGCCAGATTTATTTCTGCAGCCCGCAGACAGAATATGATAATTACCGAAATTTCTTCTGTAGAAAAAACTTCTGGTAAAATCGGAAATATTATTTCTTCCGAAAAACCTGATGCTGTTGCCTGTTTCTGGCCGGTTGATTCCATACACAGAGAATATACCCCGGAACTGCTTGAAAACGATCAGAAAAAATGCGTATCTGTAATTAAAACCGTAAACGAGATAACCTCACTTAATCTTGATAATCCGCCGCATTTTTATATTATCACCAGCGGAGCGGAAACGCCCGATAAAAATATTTCCGGTATTTCCATTTCCCAGGCAACCATGTGGGGAATGGGGCGGGTAATTATCAATGAACAGCCTGTTCAGC
Organism: Spirochaetia bacterium; assembly: GCA_003497555.1. Taxonomy (GTDB): domain Bacteria; phylum Spirochaetota; class UBA12135; order UBA12135; family UBA12135; genus UBA12135. The sequence goes on along the minus strand of DNNS01000292.1, from coordinate 1,819 downwards.
CGCTAAGTATTGTTGATCTTTCCACGGAAGTAAAAGATGAAGAGCTTTCAGGTCTTATTAAAGAAATGCAGACCGGATTTTCAGAAAACTCCAAAGAAGAAGAAGTTGCTTTCCGCGGCAGCAAGCGCTTTATTAACCGTTTTATGCGCATTAACAGAAGTACGGCAGAACGGGCAGCGCTGAAAGAAGTTCCATCCAGCGGGTATCCGTATTATACGGTATCGAGTGAGTTCGGAATACTTGATAACCTGCGCCTGCAGGAAACAGACAGAAAACCTGCCGCAGACAATGAAGTAGAAATTGCTGTAAAAGCGGCAGCGCTTAATTTCCGCGATGTAATGATGGCGCTTGGTATGCTCTCGGAAGAAGCGGTAAATGGCGGTTTGTACGGCAGGAATTTCGGGCTGGAATGCAGCGGAATAGTCAAATCAGTCGGCAAGTCGGTAACGCGTTTCAAACCGGGCGATGAAGTAATTGCCATGGCGCCCTGCTGCCTGGGCGGAACAGCCTGGGCCCGCGAATGTCATACCGCTTTTAAACCCGAAGGTTTTACCTTTGCTGAAGGCGCAGGTTTGCCGATTGTTTATCTTACGGCTTATTACGCCATGAATTATCTGTGCCGCATGAGTAAAGGCGAGCATGTGCTTATTCACGGCGCTGCCGGAGGCGTGGGAATTGCCGCTATTCACCTGGCTAAACTGTCCGGAGCAGTGATTCATGCTACGGCCGGAAGCAGGGAAAAACATGAATTTCTGCGCAGCCTTGGAGTGGAAAATATTTACAGCTCCCGCACTCTGGAATTTCATGATCAAATAATGCAAAAAACCGGCGGACGCGGAGTAGATGTTGTAGTAAACTCCATTGCCGGAAAAGCCCTGACCCAGAGCATTAATACACTTGCGCCCTATGGCAGATTTATTGAAATCGGCAAAACCGATATTTATGGAAACACCCGTATCGGACTTAAACCTTTTGGAAATAATCTTTCCTATCATGCAGTTGATATTGACCGTCTGCTCGGGCAGCGGCCGGAATTTGCCGGTGAACGTTTTACCGAATTAATGGAATTATTTTCCAAAAAACAGCTTCCGGCGCATCCCTGCCACGAGTTTCCGGTATCGCGCGTAATAGATGCTTTCCGTTTTCTCGGGCAGTCCAGGCAGATTGGGAAAGTTGTTCTTACCATGAATGAAGAAAAAATACGTATAGCTCCTCCTGCAGAAATCAGATTCCGTAAAGATGCGACATATCTTATTGCCGGCGGATGCAGCGGTTTCGGTATTGCGGTAGCCAGATGGATGGTCCAAAAAGGAGCAGGCTCAATTGCCCTTACCGGCCGCAGCGGGCTTAAAACCGAACAAGACAAGGCTATTATTGCCGAGCTTGAGAAAAACGGCGTACAGGTAAAAATCTTTAAAGTAGATATAACCGAAGCCGATGCGGTAAACAGCATGCTAACTGAAATCAAATCTACCATGCCGGAGCTTAAAGGCGTTGTAAATTCGGCCATGGTGCTTGAAGATGCCATGATCTCGGGAATGGATCAGGAAAAATTCCTGAAAGTAATCAGGCCGAAAGTAAACGGTACCTGGAATCTCCACACCGCAACGCTTGATGCCAAATTAGATTATTTTCTGATGTTCTCGTCTATTTCTGCGCTGTACGGGGGGCTGGGAGAGAGTAATTATGCAGCAGCCAATACCTTCCTTGATAAATTTTCTTTTTACCGGCGTTCGCTCGGCCTGCCGTCTGTTACCCTGAACTGGGGTGTGCTTGGTGAAACCGGGTTTGTTTCACGCAATGAAAAAGTAAATACCAT
>DNNS01000045.1 GCA_003497555.1 Spirochaetia bacterium | reverse complement strand
CGCACCCCCAAGACAGTTGACAAACCGGAAAATACGGATTATAATATATGCGTTAACGTTACCGCAAGCAAAGACTGCCGTAAACAGGCAAAAGAGAGCGTATGCCCGCAACCATAAAAGACATTGCTGAAAAATCCGGGGTTTCCATCGGCACGGTAGACCGGGTTATACATTCCCGCGGCAGGGCATCACAAACCACCGTATCCAGAGTGCGATCAGTTATCAGGAAACTCGGCTATACTACCAATGTATACGCCCGTTCCCTTTCCGTAAAAAAACATTTTCTTATTGCTGTTATTATGCCGCAGACCGATCAGGACAGCGGTTACTGGAAGCTGGCAGCAGACGGCATTATACCGGCACAAAAAGAATTTTTACCCTACGGTATGACAATTAAACTTTTTACTTATAACCGCTATAGCCGCCGGTCATTTCAAAATACCTTTAAACAGGCTGTAAAAGAAGAAGCTGCGGGTATACTTGGCGCATTTATGTTTCCGGACGATACTCGTATTTTTTGCACAAGAAACCCTGAAATTCGCATAGCGCTTTTTGATTCTTCTATTGNNGGTATTATAACAGCCGGTTTTGCCGGACAAAACTCGCTGCAGAGCGGAATACTGGCAGGCAAGCTCATGAGACTTATTGCTCCGCAGGGAACGGTTATAAGCGCCTGCACAGCAGAAAAAACCGGACATCTTAAACAGCGTCTGGCCGGATTCTCCATGGCGCTTGGCAGAAAAACAAAAGATTTAATTATTCCGCAAACCGGCAGTAAAAAAGAATGGGAAAAAATCATTACGGAAATTGATAAAAACTACGGAAAGATTTCCGGTATTTTTACCGCGAACGCCGATGCCCATTTTTTTGCCTGCAGTATATTAAAAAAAAAGAATAAAAATTTAAGAATTATCGGCTACGATTTAACAGAAAAAAACCGTCATGCCCTTGCCGGCAACACTCTTGATTTTATTATTGAACAGCGACCGGCCCTGCAGGTGCGCGAGGGTATTAAACTACTATACCGGGCGCTGGTCTGCAACGAGCAGATTGCCGATGAAAAAATCATCATGCCGCTCGAAATTATAACCGGGGAAAATCTCGATTTTTTTCAAAACCCGGCAGGGATAAATCCATGAAACAAAAACATCTGGCACTGGGAATCGATTTCGGCACCGATTCGGTACGCGCCCTTATTGTAAACACCGCTGACGGACATGAACTCGCAAACGCCGTGTCCTGTTACCCGCGCTGGAAACAGGGATTATACTGCAGCGCGCCTGATCATCAGTTCCGCCAGCATCCGCTTGATTATACTGATTGCCTGATCTCTGCAGTACGGGGCGCCCTGAAAGCGGCAGGGAAATACACTGCATCGTATATTTCCGGTATGGGCATTGATACTACAGGATCAACCCCGGTTGCAGTTGACCGCAGCGGAACTCCGCTGGCGCTTATCCCGGAATTTTCCGGCAATCCGAATGCCATGTTTGTACTCTGGAAAGACCATACAGCCGTAAAAGAAGCGCAAGAAATCAATGCGCATGCAAAATCATGGAAAGGCGGGGATTATACAAAATACTGCGGAGGAGTATATTCTTCGGAATGGTTCTGGTCCAAAATCCTGCACATTCTGCGTACCGATAAAAAGGTTAGTTCCGCCGCCTTTTCCTGGGTAGAACAGTGCGACTGGCTGCCGGCTCTGCTTTCCGGCAACACAGATCCGCTGTTTATCAAAAGAAGCCGCTGCGCTGCCGGACATAAAGCCATGTGGCATGAAAAGTTCGGGGGACTGCCTGATGAAAAATTTTTAATAAGACTTGATCCCCTGTTTACCGGTATAAAAAACCGTCTTTATAAAGATACATTTACCGCAGACAGAAAAATCGGCGAACTGTCAGTCTTTTGGGCGGATAAACTCGGACTGCGCCCCGGTATAGCTATTGCCGGCGGAGCATTTGATGCGCACATGGGAGCAGTGGGCGGAGGTATTGAGCCGTATGCGCTATTCAAGGTAATGGGCACTTCCACCTGCGATATGCTTGTTGTTCCGGCTGAAGAACTGAACGACAAACCCATAGAAGGAATTTGCGGACAGGTCAATGGTTCTGTTATTCCCGGCATGATCGGACTGGAAGCCGGGCAAAGCGCTTTTGGCGATGTCTATGCCTGGTTTAAAAAACTGCTTGAATGGCCGTTTTCCCTAGCTGGAAAATCTGATGTTTTTCAGAAAAAAAAACTGCATAAATTATTAGCAGGAGTTTCAGAATCAATAATTCCCGGGCTTGCAAAAAAAGCTGCGGAGCTTCCGGCATCAGAAACAGGAATTTTTGCGCTTGACTGGTTTAACGGAAGGCGNNACTCCTTATGCCAATCAGCTTTTAACCGGAGCCATAATGGGGCTTGATTTGGGAAGCGATGCTCCGCGTATTTTCCGCGCCCTGGTTGAAGCGACTGCCTGCGGTGCAAAAAAAATTATCGAACGCTTTGAAGAAGAAGGTATTACGGTAAAAAAAATTATTGCCCTGGGCGGAATTGCCCAAAAATCGGAATTTATCATGCAGACAGTTTCTGATGTGCTCAACCGCCCGATAAAAGTGGTAAAATCAGAGCAGGCTTGCGCTTTAGGCGCTGCCATGTTCGGGGCAACTGCAGCAGGAATTTTTAAAAAAGTGCAGAATGCCCAGGCAGCAATGACCGGCGGGTTTTCAAGAGAGTATAAACCGAATAAAAAAAAAGCACATATCCACGACAAAAATTATAAACTCTATTCCCGTGCAGGAAAATTTTTTGAAAATTTATTTTAAAAAATGCAATTAAAAATCGTTTGGTATTTATTCGCCTGCAGCAGAGATGCAAACGGACCAGATTCCGAAAGGT
>DNNS01000638.1 GCA_003497555.1 Spirochaetia bacterium | reverse complement strand
ATAAATTTTCCAGGGAGAATAACGCATGAAATACGGAACGGTTTTTCTTTTAGAAGAAGACTTCAGCTCTGAACACATCAGAAAAAATTTTGAAAAAATGAAAAAAACCGGGTTCAATACAGTGGTAATCTGGCCTGCGGTTTTTTACCGTAAAAAAAAATATTTTTTTGATATTCACCATATCATGTTTGAACAGGCGGAAAAAAACTGTCTTGATGTGATTATTGAACTTACCGGACAGATTCCCAATCTGGAATATCTGCCGGATTATCTTGATTACCGTAAATACATGGTACAGGATGAAAACCGTAATCCGGTATCGGCTCAAAACGGGCTGGGCGAAGCCAATCTGAATCATCCATATGTTCAGAAAAAACTGTTTAAATATATAAAAAAAATTGTCAAAACTTACCGCGGATATAAAGCCCTGGCCGGCTGGGATACATGGAATGAAACCCATTTTAAATCATTTGATATATATACATTAAAGGCTTTCCGCAGCTGGCTGAAAAAAAAATACGGTAAAATTGAAAGACTGAATACTGCCTGGAGCCGTACTTATTCAGGATATAGCGATATTACTTTTGACAAGGTGCTCTGGGCTTCTATTGTTCCGGATACCGACTGGGAATCATTCCGCAAGGAAAACTGCGCCTCTTTTTCAGCTGCCATGACTGACCTGATTCATAAAATTGATCCAGCGCAGCGCACTATTGTTGATAATGTCATGTCAAATACAGTCTGGTGCGAACTCGACCGCGGAACCGATGACTGGAAGACAGCCCGTACTGCCGATGCTTACGGAATATCATTTTATCCCAAAACCGGAGGCAGACTGTTAAAAGAAAACGAACCCTGGCTGCGCTCACTTACTTTTACCGGCGCCTGTGCAGCCGGCAGGGGAAAATTCCTTGTCTCGGAAATGCAGAGCCATTATTATTCGGACATTTTTACAGCTGAACGCGTTCTGCCTGATGAACTATTAACCTGGTGTTTCGAGGCGGCAGCGCACGGGGCAGCCGGCATCGTGTTCTGGAAATGGGCACCGTTCAGGCGCGGTATGCAGATCGGCGGGCGCGGACTGGTATTGTCAGACGGAGGCGATTCACGGCGTTTGTCTGCAGCGGCAGATTTCGGCAAATTTATTACGCAGCTGGATGGAGATCTGTCCTGGCAATCCGAAATTGCAGTATTATACGACAGTAAAAATATCGAAACAATAAAAGCGGTAAATAACCGCCTGCTGCATATTATCGGTTTTGAGCAGTATCACAAAGCATTGTTCGGTTTTTATCAAGCGGCCTTCCGTCATAATATTCCTGTAAAAATTTTAATTCCGGAAGAATTGGAAGCTTGCACCGCTAAAATTCTTATACTGCCCTGGCAGATTTATTGTTCCGAAGTTACTCTGAATAAAATCAGAATTTTTACGGAAAAAGGAGGAATCTGTCTTGCGTCCCGCCCCTTTGCCGATATTTGCGAGCATGGAACATTATATAAAGACATTCCCGGCGGACCGCTAAACACCTGGCTGGGGATCACACACTATGACATTCAGATTCTGGAAAACGCCTGTTTTCCACTGGGAAAAGAAAAACAAATCAAGATCGAAAAAATGGAGATACAGGAAATAAAAATTCATGATAAATCTCTGGAAACCGCAGCAAGTATAGACAACCTGCCTTTAATCCTGCGAAAAAAAATTAAAAACGGATGTTTTTATTATCTTACTTCCGAACTCTGGAATTATTCATTAAATGAATCCAGGCTGGGGGATGCGCTTATTGCAGAAATAATCATGAAACACCTGCGGCCGCAAATACTTTCGGTAAAAAATTGTTCCTGCCGGATGGCAGATGACAGCAGTTCGCAGTTTCTTTTTATATTTAATAACAGTAAAGGGGCTTGTGAGGTGCAGATCGCCGGGCGTTCATCCGCCTGGAAACATGTTTTCGGCAGCGGTATGGTATCATGTAAAAACAGCCGGTTTATAATAAAAGGCCAAAGCCCGGTTTATATTTTTTCAAGACCTAAAAATGAAAATACCTGATATCATCAGACTTCCTTCCAACCGCGTATGGCGTACTTATCCGGGCGGAAAATTTCTTGATGTCCTGGACGGCAAACAAACTGCGAGTGATGATCACTTTCCTGAGGACTGGATTGCCTCAACTACCCGCGCTGTAAACAAGGGACGCGAACATCTGACCGATGAAGGAATTTCCAGGGTTGCTGTAGAAGACGGAAAGAAAATCACGGAGCTTTTCGCATATGCGCCGCAGAAAATGTTAGGAGAAAAACATTTCAGTCGTTTTGGCGCCAACAGCGGTTTTTTGCTGAAATTTCTTGATTCGCAAATCAGGCTTCATATTCAATGCCATCCTACGGTAGAATTTGCTGAAAAATATCTGAACAGTTCTTCCGGAAAAACCGAAGGTTATTATATATTAAAAATCAGGGATGAGGTTTTGGAACCCTACATTTATCTGGGATTTCAGGAACCTCCCGGTTATAATGCATATAAAAAAGCCATATGTCAACAGGATCAAAAAAGTATTTTGGCTCCATTTCAAAAAATACCGGTAAAGCCCGGAGACGCTTTTATTGTTCCCGGCGGGCTTCCTCATGCCATAGGCGAGGGTATTTTCATGGTGGAAATAATGGAGCCTACTGATTTTGCCGTACGTATCGAATTTGAGCGGGGGGGGTATATACTGCCCGAGGCCTCGCGCTTCATGGGCCGTGATGTTGATTTTGCCCTTTCCATGTTTGATTTTACTGCCTATACGCCGGAAAAAATCAAGGAAAAATTTTTTATAAAACCGCAGACAGAATATAGCGGCAGCGGTTCAATAATCGATTCAATATTCGACACGCGTTCAACCGCCTGCTTCCGGGTAAAGCATTGCACGGTAAAAAATACGCTCTGCCTGGAAAAAAATTCTTTTTTAATTGTAATTATTCTTTCGGGAAGCGGAAAGATTCAGGCTGGCGCCGAAACACTGGAAGCAAAAATATATGATAAATTTTTTATTCCATTTGGTTCTGCAAATGTCAGACTGCTGTCGGAAACCGGTATGGAATGTCTTTGTGCCCTGCCTCCGGAAGTCTGATAGATCGAAAAGGTCCGTACGTCAATTATTTCCTGACTAAAAAAGCATTGCCGGGCAGATTTTCTGATTAAAAATCAGAGTATGCCATAGCAGTGGTTAACAGGTTTTGTCTGATTTTTAATTTTTAACTTATGTTTTTTTTTCCGGTTTTAGCGGCCCGGTTTGTTCGGAATCAGGCAGAAGGGCATTTTGCTTAAAAAGATTCAGTCTGTATGACCGGATAAAAATCCAGGCATAAAAAACCGCTAATGCGGAACAAAGGACAGTGCAGAAGCCGGCGTCTATGATTCCGTTTAGACCCATACCCAGGCATACCGGCAGGGAAAAAAACGGCGAAGGAAAAGCAAGCAGACCGAGAGAAAAAATAATTTTTGCCGGATATCCTGCGAGTATAGAGCTTATCCGGCTGACAGGCCAAAATTCCGCCAGACCTGCTGATAAAACCATCTGAAAAAGTAAAGCGCCGGCAAGAATAAAAAAATCGCTGGGCCTGACAATATTTTTATAAAAAATAAAAAGCAGGAGCAGTAGGGCGCTGATAAAAAATAGACTGTTTAATTGGCCGGATATAAAAAGCAGCGGGAAAAACAGGGCGCAGGCTCCGGACCATAAAGAAGGCCCGGGGGGGGTATTAAGCATCAGCCAGGGATTAACCGATTGCTTCAGTCCTTTAATATTAGAATCCTTGCCTGCCGGAAGAAAGCAGAAAAAAAGAGCAGATAAAAGCAGCAGAAAATTTAAAGCCGCCAGCCAGGGAGAAATTACTTTAACTTCAAGAAATTCAGCATGCTGGTTATAAAAATATTTATGATCAAGAAAAAACACCCCGATGCGGTGGCGGCCGGGATTTTTTGCCCGGGCGGATACGGAGAAAGATCCATCCAGGCCGGTTTCCAGAGAAGTTTCCGCGGCATTATCTGCGGCATCAAAAATACAGCCCTTATCTAGATGTATTATTTTTACCGGTTTGCCTGCTACCGGCAGCCTGCGATGAACGCTTCCGGTAATGTTGAATTCTCGGCCGGTAAAAACTTCAGCGGTACTGACCTCAGAAGAAAAAATAAACGCTTCGTTTTTTATCTGTTTCAGCAGATCATCTTCATTGCCGAATAAAGGAAGAATAAAATAAAAAAAAATAAGTATTTTTACCATGGGCTGTAATCTTGCGAAATGTTTTCCTGCGGAATACTGCGCTGCCGCAGGGAATAGGGCCAGTAAGAAGTGATGTCTTTTTCAGTCAGCGCTCTAACGCCGGAAGGAGTTTCGGTTATGGTAACCAGCTTGCCGGAAGTAAGTTCGAAGAAACGCCATTTACCGTCTTCCGCAGGAAAAATTTCAGCTTTGCCGGCTTCAGATCCTATTATGGTTTTTTTAGTGCGTTCTTCGTAAAAAATATAAATATTGCCCATGGTAAAACGGACTGCGCAGTTTTTAAGATAATAGGCATGAGCAAGATTTTTTATATCGCTGCGTATTGCCCCTTTTACCGAGCCTTCGATCAGATCAACTATACAAAGCAGGCGATGATATTGATCAGTCCCCTGGTCAATGCGTAATACGCTTTTTTCTCCGATTTCCATTTTGGTTTTATCAAAAGCCAGAAGAAAGCACATGCTGTTTTCTCCGGTGCGCAGCAGCATGCCTTCATGTATAAACATGCCTTCGCGCAGTTCCAGCCAGTAATGATTGGTCTGCTGATTGGTATAATAGGAAACCGAGGCGGTTCCGGATAAAAAGTAGCAGAGCAGCGGGGATTTTGTCCAGAGCGCAGTCTGAAAAAAAAAATGAAACAGGCATATATAGATTGGAAAACGCGCTGTGATCATATTCATTTGAAACAGGCGCTTCCGCTTTGATCAGCGCAGGGGATCAAGCAGTGCAAAAATGTTTTTAAGAGTATCCTGCTGTTCTCCGTCGCCCCTGATTTCGTGGAATATTTTATTTTCATTATAATACTGCATAAGCGGAGTAAAGGTATCATAGAATACCTTAAGCCGGTTGCGAATTGTGGTTTCATTGTCGTCCGCACGCTGCACTACCGCTGCTCCGTCATCATCGCAGATTCCATCTTTTTTGGAAGAACGGAAATAGATATTATAGTCTTTACCGCATTTGGAACATGCTCTTCGGCCGGAAAGGCGTTTGATTACCACTTCATCATCGCACTTTAAAAAGATTACGCTTTCTACTTTGGAAAATTCTGCCAGGCCCTCAGCCTGTATGCGGGTACGCGGAAATCCGTCGAATAAGTAGCCTTTTTTGCAGTCGTTTTCCGAAAGACGGTTTTTAATAATACCGAGAATTATTTCATCTGATACCAGGCCTCCGCTCTCCATGATTTTTTGCGCCTGATTACCGAGGTTTGTGCCTTTTTTTACTTCAGCGCGCAGTATATCGCCGGTGGAAATATGCGGAATATTATAGCGTTTTACGATTTCTTTGGCTTGTGTGCCTTTGCCGGCGCCGGGTGCTCCCATTAATATTACATTCACTGTTTTGCTCCTTGCCTGTTTGTTTTAATATACTTTCACGCGGGGAAAAAGTCAAATAATTAAAAAACGTAAAAAGTTCCAATTTTTTGCAGAAAACCGCGGTTTTCTGCTTTACTATGGAAATTTTTAGGATTGCATTTTTATTAGCAATTTGATATAATGTTGACTAAATGTCGAATTACAGCAGAAAGCAGCACATATGAATATAATCTGCAAATTACACGACCAAATCCTAATTATCTATATTCAGGGCGATGTTAATCTGTATAACATAGAACAATTCCGCACCAATCTTCTGGAAGCTATTGCCGGTAATGAAGATAAAAAAATAATTTTTAATCTTTCCGAAATGCAGTACATTGACAGTTCCGGGATCGGCGTATTGATTCAGATGTACACAAAAATAAATAACAAAAATACCGTCAGATTCTGTCATGTCAATCAGGATCTGCTTGCGGTTTTTCGTGTAACCAGGCTCGATAATTTTTTTATAATTGACCAGGATGAAACAGCCAGTATAGCTGCGCTTTCTGCTTCCTGATCCGGCAACCTCCGAAAATTTTAAATGCCGTTCAGCGCATCAATAGTCTTTTTTATATCATCTTCCTTCAGATACGGGTGCATCGGTATGGAAAAGCACTCTTTGCTGAATTGTTCTGCCTGCGGAAGACGGCAATTAAAATTTACCGCTTTCTGCTGATGGCCCGGAAGCGGGTAATGAATCAGTGAAGAAATACCCCGGCTTTTCAAAGACTGCATAACCGCTTCTCTTTTATCCGACATCAATACGTATAAATGATAGACATGAGAACCGTTATCGTTGAAAACCGGTTTTATAAAACTGCGGATTTTTTCATTATAACAGCGGGCGGTTTCAATGCGGATTTTATTATTTTTTTCCAGATATTTTAATTTTACCCGTAAAAATGCCGCCTGCATTTCATCAAGGCGGCTGTTGATTCCGGGATAGTCATGATGATATTTTTTAGTCTGACCGTAATCGCGTAGCGCTTTCATTTTTTCGTAGAGCTGCTGATCATTTACCGCGATCATGCCTCCGTCTCCGTAACAGCCGATATTTTTAGTCGGATAAAAAGAAAAGGCGCCGGCAACACCGATGGTGCCGGCGCGGCGCTTTTCAATTTTTGCGCCGAATGCCTGACAGGCATCTTCGATCAGAAATAATTTTCGCTCCCGGCATAATGACTCTATTTCTGTAATGTTCTGCATGTTTCCGTAAATATGTACAGGCATGACCGCTTTGGTAGCCGGAGTAATCTTAGGAATAACGGACTGCGCGGAAATGGAATGGTTTTTTTCGTCGATATCGGCTAAAACCGGTACAGCTCCGGCATTGATTATAGACAAAATGG
>DNNS01000639.1 GCA_003497555.1 Spirochaetia bacterium | reverse complement strand
AAAAATATGACAGCCCGTATGCAGACAATCGAAAAAAGCAGTAAAGAACTGGCTGACACTTCCGAAAAAATGGCTAAAGAAGAGAATAAAACCCTTGAAGAAGAAAAGAAACAGGCCGATGGTCTTGATACGACTTATACGCGGAATATTACCGGATCCATGTCTATTTACGAAAATGCCAAAGCAATTGCAGATCAGCTTTATACCAAACATCAGGAACTTAAAACCCAGGTAGGCGGTATAGAACGCATGTACAATGCCATAACAGCTCTCAACGCCCGTATTGATGCAGCTCTTGCCCGGGTCGACGAGCGTATAGCCAAAAAAACGCAGCAAATAAACGAATCTTTTGATAAAAAAGAAACTGAAATAGAAAAAAAATTCAATAGATTTAATCAGGATAAAGACTCTATTGACAAAATGTTTGATTCAAAGTAAATTGTAATTAACTGTCAGGGAGTCGTCATGCCCTTGTGNNAATATTTTTTGTCTGACAACAGCAGCTTATAAATAAATTTTACAGGGAGGCAAAATGTCCTTAAAAAGCATTGTTCTGTTACTCACAATCAGTATATCTCTTTCATCATTAACTTTTGCTGCAAAAAAATATGAATCTAAAACCGGTGAATCCAAAGATAATCCGGCATATACAGGAAAAGGCGGTGAAACATCCGTTGTTACTGTAAAAGGCATTTCCCAGATTCAAAAAGCCGGAGAGCAGGACGCATTTGACCGCGCAAAAGAACACGCCTTGCGTTTGGCTGTTGAACAGGTTTTGGGGACAATGATAACTTCAGAAACAAAAGTTCAGAACTCCACATTAATCGAAGATAATATAATGGCCAAAAGCGCCGGATTTGTCAATAAATATGAAGTAATATCAGATTCCCGCGACGGCAATACAAAAATTGTTGAGCTGAAAGCCTGGGTGGTCTTAACTGATGTTAAAAACAGCGCACAGGCTCTGGGGCTGCTTCAAAAACGTATGGGCAGACCGCGAGTTCTGGTGTTGATTAATGAAAAAAGTATGGCAGGTACACCGCTTAATACTGTTAAAACAACTCTTCATACCCTGCTTTCAGCCAAAGAATTTACCTTTGTAGACGAGGCTCAGCTTAATAAAGTTCTTGCTGCGCGCAAGTTAGACCTGAATCTTGTTTCCGGAGCAGATGCCAATGCGCTTGCAGAAATTGCAGTTGATGCAGGAGCACAAATAATAATGAAAGGACAGGCTAATGCGGCAGAACTTGATTTGTCAAAAAATCAATATACTGCAGGTACTGCTTTTAAAACCGTGGCTGTTTCGCTTTCCATTGATGTTATTAATGCGGCAGATGCAACAGTTTTGGCGTCAGGCACTGTAAACGCCCGTAAGCCTGATATTGCTGCTGAAGGTTCACTGTTAAAGGGTCTTCAGGAAACCGGTAAACTGGCTGCAGATGATCTGCTTGATAAAATTGTAAAAAAATGGGATGATATGCTGAACAACGGTATTGAATACGATGTTACTATTTCCGGAGTCACATTTCAGGAAGCCCGCGCCATCAAGGGCGATTTCAGCAAAAATATTGAAGGCGTTAAAGATGTTGCTGATAAAGGTTTTGCCAATAATGTGCAGAAATTCATTGTTAAATATACCGGTATGGCAGGCGATCTGGCCGGTCTTTTAACCGAACCCGGCAAAAGTTCTGTAAAACTTGACATGGTAAAATATGATTCCAAATCAGTAATGCTCAGTAAAATACCATAAAGTGTTTAAAAATTTTTAAAAATTAATAAAAATAAAAAAAGGAGGAACAAATGAAAAAATTTGTTCAAATTTCAATGCTGATGCTCTTCGCAGCGCTTGCTATTACAGCCTGCAAACAAAAGGGCATCAGAAATCTCGGCGGAGACCAGCTTGTTGGACGCGAAGGCTGGCAGAATGACGACACTTTCCGTATGATTGTTGTCGGCTCATGGGACAGGAAACTTTATTACATCGAAGGTAAAGATGCCGAAGAAGGAAAACAGTCCAAGTCGCTGATTGTTCTGCAGCAGTTATCCAAAAGATCTGCCCAGGTGGAATCAGCCAGAAATTTCAGGGAAAAAATGGGAGTTTACATCAAGTCAAAAACCGGTGTTGAAGACAGCACATTAATCGGAGATGTAATTCAATCTTCCATGGAAGGCATAACTATTATGCCGGCAGCTCTTGAAGAAAGCTACACACCCATGGGTGATGTTGAAGTTCTATTTGAATTCAAATCCAAAGGTCTTAAAAAAGTTATTGATGATGCTGCCAAGGCAGTTCTTGCCAAATCAGGTAAAGCCGGTCCCGGCGCAGGCATGTAATCACAATTTTTAATGCAAACAATAAAAGCCCGGTCATTATGATCGGGCTTTTTTTTTATTATGACCGGGCCGCTTTTTATTGTATTTGAAGGGATCGACGGATCAGGAAAAGATTCCGTGATGCATGGTATTGCCGGGCAGTTTTGCGATCCCTTATGGATACTGGCAAAAAAAAAAATCGGGTCAAAATATAATGAAATCCTGCTGACCAGAGAACCGACTGCGCTTTCTCATCCCGGAAGACAGATTATTAAAAAACTTGCAGACGGATCAATTCTTTCTGAAAAAGGCAGTAAAACAGCCTCTTTTTATATAAAAGACCGTATTCAACATTGCCGTAATATCAGAAAAGATCTATTAAAAAAACGTATTGTTTTATGCTCCAGATATGATTTGTCAACCTATGCCTATCAGATGAATATGGGGCATGATTTTCAATCCATATACAATGATCATCATTATTCGGAAAAAAACGGCGCTTTAATACCTGATTTAACGGTTTTTTTTAAAATCAATGCCCATACGGCTTTAAAAAGAATACAATGCAGACAGAATAAAAGCGAGGCATTTGAAAAATATCAGTTTTTACATAAGGCCGCCCAGACCTATCAAGCTGTAATCAAACTCCTGAAAAAAACCGATAATCGTAATATAGCAGTTATTGACGCAGAAAATCCGCTCGAAAAAGTAATTCTTGATGTTAAAAAACAAATTGAACTATTTATCATCCGGCAAAGCTAAAGCATATATAGCCGTATTCTTGCCGGTTGTATTTTTATCTGCGCAGTCATCCTCAACCGGCGATTTGATGAATGCGGTAAGTGTCAGAACTTTACACTATACCCTGGCATACCGGTTTGTTATTGGCATTGTTATTCTGGCTGTTCTGGCATTTATAATCACATTATTAAAAAGAATAATCAAAAAAGCAGGCCGTATACGCAATTCCGGAATTCGCATGCTTGATCTTGCCCGTAAACGCGCTTTTGAACCAAATGAAATCCGTACTGCAGAACTTTTATGCAGTCATTACGATATTAAAGAAAAAGATTTATTGCTGCTTGACCGTGCGGTTTTTAATGATGCCGCTGAAAAATTTATAAATACCGAGCTTCCCGGCCTTGATATTGCCACCCGCACCGCCTGCTATCAGGCTCTGCATTCCATGCGGATAAAAAATAAATTTTATAAACCGCCGGCGCATATGACGCTTATTACCACCAAAGAAATTGAAATTAACCAAAAACTGCTTTTAAGAATAGCCAACCGGGAATTCCCGGTTATTGTACTGGAAAACCTGGAAGAGTATCTGATTATTACGCCTCCAAAATTCAAAGGCCGCAGTGTTCTTATCCCCAAAGGGCGTGAAGTCGTTATTTCATTCTGGCGGCCCGGGGACGGACATTACCGCATTAAAACATCGGTAGTAAATACCATGCCTGTTCCAATGCTGGCGATCTGTCTGGCGCATACTTCAATATTTTCGAAATCCATTAAAAGAAAATATGAGAGGGCGGATTTCAGACTGGGTTGTACTTTCCTGCTGGTTGATAAAGAATTTTTCAAGTCAGGAGCCAGCCGTCATTACGAGGTAAAAAATGGTACTATATTGAATATTTCGGCCGGAGGACTGAATTTTGTCAGTCCGGTAAATATCGAAAAAAGTTCGTATGTGTCCACGTCTTTTTCCTTTGATAAAAAATTT
>DNNS01000248.1 GCA_003497555.1 Spirochaetia bacterium | reverse complement strand
TCCGCAGGAATTTGTAACAATTCCATCAGCTTTTTCTTTTTCTAATGCAGAAACATCGAAATCTGCCGTATCAACAACCCGGTTACCGTGAACCTGATATACGCTTACCAGATTGCGGAAATCAATATCTGCCGCTTTCAGAGTATTTATTATTTTTTTTCTGTTAGACAAACTACCGATGGAATTCAGCGACATATCGCCATCCTGTCCGGTTGTGCAGATAATTAATTTACCGTGTGAAATAAAACTCGTCATAATAATATTATATATTATTATTAATTATTAACAATGGGTGCGATTTTTATTTGATTCAAGTTATTTTACTGTCATTATATAATACTACAGTAAATATTTAAAAAATATAATAATATGATTATAAAAAACAAATATAACCGCTGCCATAGAATAAACAGCTTAATAACATCACCGGAATCGACATATCATCGGATTATGCCAATTTATTTTAACGGACAATCTGTTACTGTTTTAATTTTTCTATTATCTTTGTTTTTTATAAACTGCTCGTCACCCGGCAGATCACCAGTCCGTATCTGGAACCAGGACTGGCCGGTTTGGAGATATAATAGTGCGCTTACCGGCAACCCCGGGCTTCCGGAATCACACCCCGGTTCTTTAAAACTTATCTGGAAGACAACCCTGCCGCCTCTTGTTTCATCGGCTGTATGCGACGGGAATCTAATCTTCATCGGTGCCGGGCAAATCCTTTTTGCCCTTGATCTTTTTACCGGACAAAAAACATGGCAGGCTGAACTTGATGATGAAATAGAAGCTCCGCCGCTAGTTTTTAATGATAATATTATAGCCGGCTCGGCAGGCGGTACCGTATTCTGTTTTGATAAACAGGGGAAAAAAATCTGGCAGTTTTCAGCAGAAGGCAAAATAAGCGGCGCTCCCAACCATGCCGGAAACAGTATACTGATTACCAGTTATGATAACTTTTTATATTGCCTTTCTCCGCAGGGCAATCTGCTCTGGAAATATCAAAGCGCAAATTATATTAACGGAAGCGCTGCTGCTGAAGGCGGCCGTATCTATATTACCGGATGCGACGGAGACCTGCATATACTTGATGACAGCGGAAAACTGCTGANNCAAATTATTCCGGAGATTTTTTATGCCTTGGTGAAAATAAAAATCCTGTCTGGAAATATCATGCGGAAAAGCCGTTTATAGCATCGGCAGCTCTCGGGAAAACTACGGTTGCAGCAGCAGGTCAGGACGGAATTATTTACTGTTTCGAGCAGAATAACGGAAATCCGGTTTTTTCTTTCCGCACGCACGGAGAAATAAACTGTTCTCCGGTTTATATTGCCGATGCCGTACTTGCCGGTTCCGACGACGGATTTATCTACCTGCTCAGCCTGACCGGCGAAGAAATCTGGTCATACCGGGCAGGTTCCGAAATTTTATCGCCTGCTTATTGCCGGGGTATTATTATTGTTCCCCTGGCCGGTGGCTTTCTTCTCGCTTTCAGAGAGGCATCATGAAAATTGTGTATATTACCCCGGGATTTGGCGGAGTATTTTACTGCCAGAATTGCTTCCGAAACAATACGATTCTTGAACGTATGCGATGCCTGGGACACGAAATTATTTCCCTGCCGCTTTATCTGCCCCTTAATTTTACCGGCGGCGTTACTGAAAAAATTTTTTTTGGAGCCATCAATATTTATCTGCGTGAAAAATTTCCCTGTTACCGTTATATGCCTCTTGCCCTGCAGGATTTTTTTAACAGACCTGGCTTTTTGCGTCTGACAGCAAAATTTTCCGGCGCCACCAGCGCCTGCAAACTGGAAGATATTACGCTTTCCATGCTTGATGGAGAATACGGATCCCAGAAAAGAGACCTGGAAATACTGATAAAATTCCTTCAGCAGATAAAACCCGATGCCGTACATTTGTCCAATGCGCTTTTAGCCGGACTTGCGCACCGCATTCGAGAAAACGGCATTCCCGTAATCTGTACTTTGCAGGATGAAGACACCTGGCTTGATTCCATGCGTGAACCGTGGAAATCCGGCGCCTGGCAGCTGCTTGCCAGAAAATGCCGTGATATTTCCATGTTTACTTCTGTGAGTGAATATTATCTTGAATTTATGAAACAGAAACTGGGAATTCACAAAGAAAACTCGGCAATAATTCCACCCGGTCTTGATATGGATAAATATCATACATCCCCGGCAGAACCTTGCGGGCGCACGATCGGATTTCTTTCCCGTCTGTCTGAATATACCGGTCTGGGCATTCTGATTGACGCCTTTATTACTCTTAAAAAACAGGCACAATTTTCCGATTTACAGCTAAGGGTATCCGGCGGTCTGATCGGAAGCGATCGTCCATTCATCAGCAAATGCCGGAAAAAACTTTTACAGAATAAATGCCTTGCTTCATTCTCATGCCTTCCGGATCTTTATAAAAATAATATGAATGATTTTTTCAGCGGACTTACCGTACTTTCCGTACCTGTTCCTCATGGAGACGCTTTTGGAACATATCAGATTGAAGCAATGGCTTCAGGTATACCAGTAGTTCAACCTGACAAAGGAGCTTTTCCGGAAGTAATTGAAAAAACCGGAGGAGGGATTATTTTCCGGCCGGATACTCCGGATGCCCTGGCATCAGCCCTGCAGCAAATTCTTTGTGACCCGGTTCGGCGCAATAAACTCGGCCGAACCGGACAGGAATCTGTCAGAAAATTTTATTCTGCAGATATTATTG
>DNNS01000490.1:2814-4330 GCA_003497555.1 Spirochaetia bacterium | reverse complement strand
AATTTAAAAGGGTTTCACGCAGACGCTGCTCAGACTCGCGGTGAGCTTAATCAACCCCGAGATTGATCTCTGCGAAATCTGCAGGAAC
This sequence comes from Spirochaetia bacterium, assembly GCA_003497555.1. Classification (GTDB taxonomy): domain Bacteria; phylum Spirochaetota; class UBA12135; order UBA12135; family UBA12135; genus UBA12135. The sequence continues at coordinate 4,242 of DNNS01000490.1, read as the reverse complement.
CGCCTGTGTCTTGTTCTGAAGAGCACAAAGCTCACGAAGGGCTGTATCCCTGTTGCCTGATTTGGATGTTCTTTACATTTCTTTATCCTTTTTACACGTACAGTTTCGGATTTGATAATCTCCGGCAAACCGGCTGCATAGGGTGTGCAGCGAAGTCTTTAATTTACTATCAATCTGGTTTTAAGCAGTATTTTTTTTTGAGCGGATTTGTCTCCGTTTATTCTCTGAAATAAAATTTCAGCTGCCTGCCTGCCGATTTCATATATAGGCTGTTCAATATATGATATAGGGGCGGTAATTTTTTTTAGCATTGTAAAATCTTCATAATTCTGCAGTCTGTAAAAAGGATAATCGAATCCGGTTATCTTTATTTTTTCAGACAGATCTGCTGAAGCGGCGGTAATCTGTCTTAGAGCATTAATTAAATCCCGGGAAGAACTGAAAAACAAACTGTTCACCTGCTTTTCCGTAATAAAAAAATATATTTTATTCATTTCGTTATCATTGCCGATAGTAAAAATTTTATGATGATTACAGCTGTTTTCATTAAAAAATCCGCAAAACCCCGCATATCTTTGCTGTAAAACCGGAAGATCGGCACTTCCGATATAACAGATATTTTTTATTTCCTGTTTTGCAAGATGCTCCGCTGCTTTATAGCCTCCTTCATAATTATCCGAAACCACATAATCGGCTTCAGTCTTTTCAGGATAGGAATCGGAAAAAACAACAGGAATTTTCCGGCTGATTTCAGAAATTAATCTGCAGTTGGTTTTTACCGTGCTTGCAATAATTATTCCTTCAACGCTTTTATCGTACATTTGCTTCAGGTAATATTCTTCTCCGTTTTTCTGAAACTCACTGCACCCGAGAAGCATGGAATATTTATTCTGTGCAGTTACTATTTCTATATTCTGTATAAGCTCATTATAAAAAGGCAAGGTGATGCGCGGCAGTATTACTCCGATAGTCTGGGTTTTTCTGGTTCGAAGCCCCCTGGCAATAGGATTAGGGGAATAACCGAGCCTTTCAGCGGCTGCAATTACCTTTTTTCTTGTAATACTGCTGATCTGTATATCATGCCTGTTATTCAGCACTAGTGACGCCCTGGAATCTGAAATTCCGGCAGCCCTGGCTACATCTTTCAAGGTTATCGGCATGTTAAAATTATAATACAAAAATCGATTTTTGTCAAGGAATTTAGGGGTTTTTTTAATCTCTAATTTTTTTTACAGCTTAAAGTATTACAGAAAAAACATATTTGGCTATTATCAGCCGATAGATCTTGCGCCTGTATATTCTTTTCAGCCGGGAGTATTTTTTATCAGGATCAACACCGGCAATTATTCTTTACGGAATACAAAAATCAATATTTGGCGGTGATTGGGTACGATTTTTTTTCTTTGGTACGCGTCTATATTTATACCA
>DNNS01000490.1:0-2792 GCA_003497555.1 Spirochaetia bacterium | reverse complement strand
ACCCAAGAAATAAATTTGCACCTCTTTATTAAGAGGGCGATTTGTATTGTATCCCAAAATAATGTATAATTATGATATATGCATTATAAATTATTGTTTTTATTGTTTTTTACCGGGGGAATAATATATAATGCCTCATTTGATGAAATTATGCGCGATATGCTTTCGCGGCGGCCGGGAGAAGCGGTGTTGCTTTATCTTGAAAAAAATCCCTGGCATAAAGACCTGGGAATCAGCGCTGCAGAATATCGTTATTACCGCGGAGTTGCAAATATAATAACCGCCCGACAGATTTATTACAAAAAAGCCGATTGTACGGTAAATGCCCTGGCGGATCTGGAATACGTTTTAAAAAACAGCTTTTCGGTTGCGCATAAAATTAATTCTTGCATCTATCTGGCATCGCTATCCAGGCATGAAATTAAAAATAATAAGGCAGCGGTACGGTATCTGCAGCAAGCCTGGTCCCTGGCCGGCAAAAACCATCTTTTTTATTACAGTATTATTTACTGGCGGCTGGTTTGGGAATCAATCTCTGAACCTGAATACAGCCGTCTTTTTGATCAGCTCAAGACCGCAAAAAATGCTCGTATCTTTGATCTGAAAACCCTGAAGTTTTTCAGTTTGTCATCCGGAATGAAAAACATCAAATCTGCGGCGCCATCGCCCATACCGGCAGTAGTTATAAAAAAACCTGCACTTCAAAAAATTTTATCTCCGGCTGCACCGGTAAAACCTCCTCCCCCTGAACCTAAAAAAAATCCGGAACCTGCTACCGAATTAAAAACCGAGCCTGCCCCGACGCCTCCGCCCGTGCCTGTACCACCCAAAGAAACTGCTGCCATTCTGCTGGTTAAAGCCCAAAAAGCACTTGATAATGAAGATTATGATCTTGCCCTTGAAGATGCCGGGCGCGCCCTGACGCTTGAATCTTCTGCCCAGGCATATCTGCTTACAGGCCAGGCTTACTATTACCTGGAAAATCATAATAAATCTTCAGCCGTGTTTAAAAAAGCCTGCAGTCTTTACCCTGAACATGCCGCTCTTAATTACTGGTACGGAGTTTTGTTAGCGAAAAACAAACAATATGACGAAGCGCATAATTATTATAAAAAATCACTGTCTGTTGATCCCGGCAACCCTGTAGTTCTGATGAATCTCGGCTCGCTTTGCCTGCTCATGGAATCATTTTCCGAAGCTGAAGATGCCTGGCTGCAGGCATTGACCCTTGATCCGGAAAATCCCTATATTATCCGCAACCTGGTAATATTTTATGCCAAGTATAAAGATGATCAGCCCAAGGCCGCAGAATATTTTTCCCGGTATGAAAAAATCGAAACCAACCGGGATTCCATAACCTATATAAAAACATTTCTGAAATAAATGGTGCAAAAATGAACATTTACGACTCTGTTATTATCGGCGGCGGACCCGCCGGTTTGACCGCCGGCATATACTGCGGGCGGGCCATGATGAAAACTCTGCTGCTTGAAACTTACTCGGTTCCCAATCAGGTGGTTTTAACCGATGAAATTGAAAATTATCCCGGTTTTCCCGAAGGTATAAACGGTTTTGACCTTATAGAAAAAATGAAAAACCAGGTTAAAAAATTCAATATCGAGATCAGCGAAGGCCTGGTAACCGGCCTGAAAAAAAACGGAAAACTCTGGCAGGTTAAAACTGAAAACAGCACCTACGAAACCTACAGTGTAATTGCCGGTGCGGGAGCCAAAGCCCGTGAACTCGGCATACCCGGTGAAAAAGAATTCCGCGGCAAGGGAGTTTCCTACTGCGCTGTCTGCGACGGCGCTTTTTTCCGCAATAAAAGCGTTGCGGTTATCGGCGGCGGGGATACCGCAGTACAAGAGGCAATTTATCTAACGCGGTATGCTTCCAGGGTATTTCTTCTGCACCGCCGCGATACCCTGCGCGCCCAGAAAATTCTGCAGGCCCAGGCCTTTGCCAATAAAAAAATTGAATTTATCTGGAATGCGGTTCCGGAAAAAATTACCGGCAGTCAAACGGTTACCGCTCTGGTTTATAATAAAACCGACAGGCCCGAAACCATGAACCTTGCGCTCGACGGGGTTTTTATTTTTATCGGATTTTCGCCCAATACGGCCTTTTTATCCGGAGTCATCAGCTGCGATCAGGACGGCTGGGCGATTGCCGATCAGCGCATGCAGACCAGCGAAGCCGGTATTTTTATCTGCGGCGATGTCCGCGCCGGGTCTTACCGGCAGATAATTATCGCCTGCGGTGACGGGGCTGCCGCATCATTATCAGCCGAACATTATGTTTCAAAAATCAAGGGCCCGGCTGCATGAATTATAATCCTGTTATTATTGCCCTTGATTATACCGAAACGGAACAGGCGCTTGCTCTGGTAAAAAAGATTGGGCCGGCGGCCGGATTTTATAAAATCGGCCCGGTGCTTTTTCTGCGTTCCGGCAAAGAAATTATTGCCGAATTAAAAAAAAAAGACAAAAAAATTTTTCTTGATTTGAAATTCTACGATATTCCCAATACGGTTGAACAGGCTGCTTTCCAGGCGGCAAAACTGGAAATCGATTTTTTTACTATTCACCTTGGCGGAGGAAGACAAATGATTGAATCCGCTCTCAGAGGCATTGAACAGGCCGGAAGTTCCGCCCGCAGAAAAACGCGCTGTCTTGGGGTGTCGGTACTTACTTCCATCAGCCCGGAAATTTTAAAAAACGAACTTAATGTAAATATCGGTCTTTCGGAATATGCCGGATGTCTGACAGGCATGGCAGCGGCATGCGGCATAG
>DNNS01000497.1 GCA_003497555.1 Spirochaetia bacterium | reverse complement strand
ACGGCGCTTGTTTAAATAAAAATCAAATTTAAAACAGCCTACACCATGGCAAGAGGTATGTCGTCTAATTTTAATAGAATTTATAATCAGCATGACCCGAGAGACCCGCCTTGACAAAATTAAATTGGCACTCTATAATTATTTAAGTGGGGTTTTGTGGTAAAGTGTGGGAGTAACCCAAAGAGGATATCTTAAAATAGAGGCGCCTGTGAAAAATATCAAGGCACAAGAAGAAGGCAGATATTCCTTTATGGGGGAATTTCATTATTCGGTAGACGACAAAGGGAGGGTTTGTCTACCGAATAATTTCCGTTCGCCGGAAAAAACCGAAATTCGCAGATGGATCATTACCAAAGGGCTTGATCGCTCGCTCTTTCTGTTTCCCGAAACCGTCTGGAATACCGATGTTATTCCCAAAATAAAAAATTTAACCCTTACAAACGCCAATCACCGTATTTTTACCAGATTGTTTTTTTCTCCCGCGTCGGAAGCAGAGCTTGATTCACAGGGAAGAATTTCCATTCCCCAGCCGCTGCGGCTTTATGCCGGTATTACCCGGGAAGCGGTATTGCTCGGAGTAATGCGCCGTGTGGAAATCTGGGATAAATCTCTCTGGGTTGAATATACCGAACAGCAGAGCCGCCGGTATGAAACTGTAGTATCTGAGATCGGAGATATCGGGCTTTAACGTGTATATTCATACTCCGGTTTTAAAAAAATATATTTTACAACAGGTTGTCAGACCCCGGGATTCGCTGGTGCTTGATGCAACAACAGGGGAAGGCGGGCATAGCGAAGCCTTCCTGCAGGCCGGGCTTGATGTTGTCGGTATTGATCGCGATCCGGTCATTTTAAAAAAAGCCGCCGAACGACTGGGAAAATTCAAAGATCATTTTACATACTTTAATACCAATTTCAATAACCTGAAAGAAAAACTGCAGAATAAATACCGTTTTGATATTATTTTATTTGATTTGGGAATCTCCCTGTTTCACTATCAGGAAAGCGGGCGGGGTTTTACCTTTCAAAAAGACGAAATACTTGATATGCGTCTTGATGCTTCAGGAACAAGCGCATCGGAAATAATCAATACCTGGCCGCAGGAAAATCTTGAAAAAATATTAAAAGAATACGGAGAAGAAAAATTTTCAAAGCGTATTGCCGCTGCCATAGCCGGGCGGCGCGATAAAAAACCGTTTACTTCAACCAGGGATCTGCGTGAACTGATAGCTGCTCTGGTACCGCGCGGGAAAACAGATCCGGCTACCAGGACTTTTCAGGCGCTGCGTATTGCCGTCAACCGGGAACTTGATGCTATTACGCCGGGATTAAACTTTGCGCTTTCCGCTCTTGAAAGCGGCGGACGTTTATGCGTTATATCCTGGCATTCCCTCGAAGACCGTATGGTCAAGCAATTTTTTTCCGCTGCTGCCGGTAAAAGAAAAAAAATCAATAAATACCGGGCAGTTCCCGGCAGCGCCTCCCTCTATAAAGCCTGGCCGCTGATAATTCCTGATGAAGATGAAATCAGGGAAAACCGCAGGGCGCGCAGCGCCAAACTCCGCATACTTGAAAAAATAAAACTACAGACCTGATACGCTGTTTCCGATAATAAAATCAGAGGAAGCAGACGGCACTGTTTCCTAAAAAATACTCATGGATGAGATATTATGCAGAACAAGGATGTTTTGAGCAGTGCCCGGCAGTACCTGACCGCCGCCGGCATATTTTCTCTTCTGGTTTTTTTACTGGTTTTTCAGAACTCCAGGCTGAATCAGATACGCTGCCGTATAGCTCGCCTGGAAAAACGTCTTGAACAGGCAGGACGGGCGCGGGAAGACCTGGAAAAAAAACATAACGCCATTATCAATTCTTCTGCCATACCGGGCATAATCAGCAGTCTGGAACTGAAACACATAGGAAGCAGCCGCAGATTAAGACTATTATGCGGATCAATCTCTCAGGGAAAAGAAAAAGAAAATCCGCGATTTGCCTTTCTGACTAAATTTAATTTTAAACATAATTAAATAATAGCGGTAAATTATGCCTGAAAATCCGGAACCTGTCACGCTGCTGCTTTCCATTATTGCCGCTTTTATTGCCGGATTTGCCAAAACCGGAATCAGCGGAGTCGGCATTCTTGCTGTACCGCTCATGGCTTCAGTGTTTCCCGGAAAAGCTTCAACGGGCGTTCTGCTGCCCATGCTGGTTATGGCTGATCTTATGGCCATTACTGTTTACCGGCGCAGGGCTGACTGGAAGATATTGATGCGTGTTTTTCCCTTTGCAGCTGCCGGTATAATAATCGGCACTTTTTTCATGATGAAAATTAATAATGCGACGCTTAAACCGATCATCGGCGTTATGGTACTTCTTGTTCTGCTTTTAAATATTATAATAAAAATTTTTCGTCTGGAATTTAATTTTCATAATATTATATTTTCAGGATTAATCGGTATATTGGCCGGTTTTACCACCATGACCGCCAATGCAGCCGGGCCTTTGATGGCCATATATTTTTTATCCCTGGGATACAGCAAAGACACTTTTGTACGCACTCAGGCCTGGTATTTTTTTGTCATGAACCTTTTTAAAATACCTTTCAGCGCCGGCCTCGGTCTGATCAGCATTTCCAGCCTGCTATTTAATTTATCCCTGCTTCCGGTTATTGCTGCCGGATTTTTTTTCGGTTATAAATTTATTAAAATTCTTCCTCAAAATATTTTTAGCGTCATTATAATTGCCCTTTCGTTTATTGCCGCCCTGCGCCTGATAATATTCTGATAAAAAAATTTATATCCGCCGGAATAACCTTAGCGGTTTAATACCAATAAAAAACGATTTTATTCATTGCGGTTTTCTGTTTTTCTGCTTATAATTTAATTAATAATTTCAAGAGAGTTTATTAATGAAAATTGCAGCAATTACCGGCATCCGCCAGGCAGAAATTACGGAAAGGCCGGATCCAAAAGCTCAGGCATCCTGGGCAGTAGTAAAAATCCATTCCGCACCCATGTGTACGGAATTTAAAATGTTTACGGATGGAGAAAAAAGTTCATGTATCGGGCATGAAGCCAGCGGAGAAATAATAGAATGCGGTGCCGGTGCATCTGTAAAAAAAGGCGACCGGGTTGTTGTACAGCCGCTTTATGCCTGCGGGCAATGTAAAATGTGCTTTTCCGGTAATTTTATTCTTTGCGAACACCAATTATCACCTGAACCGATTGCCGGAAATGACAGGGTATGCGGCACTTATGCCCAGTATATTGCCAAGCCTGATCATCTGCTTACGGCTCTTCCTGACGATATCTCATATGACCACGGAGCAATGGCCTGCTGCGGCCTGGGTCCTACTTTTGGAGCTATGGAGTGTATGCGGCTTGAAGCCTATGAAACCATTCTAATAGCCGGCCTGGGTCCTGTAGGACTGGGCGGAGTAATAAACGCCTCACACCGGGGAGCGAGAGTTATCGGTCTGGATGCAAATCCGTATAGAGCCAGTCTGGCAAGACAGCTTGGCGCTGAAATTGTAATAAATCCCGCAGATAATGCTGCGGCGCAAATTAAAGATTTTACTAAAGGTAATGGCGTTGATTGTGCCATTGACGCCAGCGGCGTACCGGCTGCTCAAAGGCTGCTGCTTGATTCCCTGCGCCGGGGAGGTAAAATGACTTTTGTCGGGGAAGCAAAAGAATTCAATATTCATATCAGTAACGATATGATAAGAAAAAGTATAATTTTAGCCGGATCCTGGCATTATAATATTCTCGGCTATCCGAAGGTTCTTGATGTAATCCGCAGAAATACCGGCAGACTTGACAAACTGATTACCCATCATCTTCCTCTTTCCCGGGTAGTAGAGGGATGGGAAATTCAACTTACAGGAAAATGTGGAAAGATAGTGCTGCATCCATGGGAATAAGCATTTAATTATATCAATTCAGATTTTAAAATTGTTTAGGTAAAAATTTAAAAATCTGAATTGATACAAGGAGTCCATACTTATTCAGCTTCTTTATTAGCTGGTCTGAATCTGAAACGAAGAAAAATAATCCGTGATAATCTGTGAAATCCGTTTTTTATACCGCAAAGCAATGATCTTGC
>DNNS01000089.1 GCA_003497555.1 Spirochaetia bacterium | reverse complement strand
ATTTAAAGGAAAAAAAACACCGCACATCGATATTCCATCCAAACCAGCACGCTTCCTTTACCTACTTCACACGACAACATACAATAGCGAAAAAAACGGATCCCTTATCGGCACGATAAACATTAAGCTTGCCGACGGAAAGACCATCTCGCGTGATGTACTTTCCGGCAGAGATATTGCCGACTGGTGGAGACCAAGTTTCCTCGAAAATGCATCGGTCGTAGTGAAAAAGGAGAACCCCAACTCAACGGTGGGCGTGTACCTCTCAAAGTTCGATATCAGCGACACACCGCTGGAAGTTACTGCCATCGACTTTAAATCGTCGGACAAAGCGCTCTGGATCATTGTCGGTGCAACGCTTACTTCACGCAACATGCCGCTCCCGACACGGATTAAGATCGTATTCAAAGAAGATACGTTATGGAAAGCTATTGACATGTCATCGGTACAGATCGCAGCGGGCAGTGCACTTGATCTAAGCGCTCTGAGTGGGAGCGGTCCTGCCGGGCAATACGGCCGTGCCGTCAACAATGGGAACGGCCAGCTTATGTTCGAAAAGCAGCCGGGAAAAACAGTACAGTTCCTTTCGTTTAATGAGGTTCCGGAATGGCTGATGAATTATCCTGAATTGATGCTCGCCGGGGCAGATGCCGAACAAACGAAAAAGAATCTCGATGCCTGGGTCACCATTATCAAGCGCCAGGGTTACTCCATGGTCCGCTTTCAGAACCTAGACAGATTCCTTATGATCCAATCAACAAAATTCGGTGAGTTCGATACGGAAAAGCTGGATCTATTCGATCATCTTTTTTACTCTTTGAAACAGAACGGCATCTACACCTTCCTTGACATCATGTCCTACTACGGTTTTGAAAAAGGCGGCCTCGCCTGGAACATTGCACAAACCCGCCGATGGAAAGAACGCATCTTTTTTGACACAGCAATCCGCAACATGTGGAAAACCGGGATGACGAAATTCATGAAGCATGTGAACCCCAACACCGGTATAACCTATGCGGATGATCCCGCGCTTGTGGGCATCACATTCTACAATGAACAGGATCTTTCCATAGAAACAATGCTATTCAAAGATGACCCGTATATCACACAAGCAGCGACGAAACGATGGCAGGAATTCCTACAGAAAAAATATCGGACGATATCTGCCCTAGAGCAGCAGTGGAACACGGATAAAAAGCGTTTGCCCGATGGTATTTCGTCGTTCGCAGATGTCCAACTTTTCGAGCAGGAGCAGCGTTGGGAACTTGGACCGCGCGGTAATGATTTCGGCATGTTCATCATAGAGCTCCAGACAGAGCTTCTCTCCTGGTACGAACAAGAGACCCGCGCGACAGGGTTCAAGGGATTCACCACACAGTATGATGTGATCAGCTGTTTTCGCAGTCACGCGATACGCAACAACAGCCATGCACTTGCCATGCACTCGTATGCAAATCATCCCAGCAAATATTCCGAAGTTGGCTCGGTTATATCGCAGGACAGCACCATCATTAACTACGCCCGCTATTTCAGGAATAACTCTGATGCCCGTTATCTCAATCGGCCGCTGTTTAATCTTGAGTATGCATCCGTATACTGGGGAAAATACCGGCATGAAGAAGGTCTGCTTTTTCCAGCATACGCAGCTTTCCAGCAATTAAGCACCATTACCTTCGCACATCAACCAGTCATTATGCAAGCGTCACAGCCGCTCACCGCTTTCTATCATGGACGCGATCCTGTTGCTCGCGCGGGACAGGTCATCGCTGCGTTTTTGTACCAGCGGGGTGATGTATCGCCATCCCCTCATACGACCGCAATGGTAATAAACGACAGTTTTATTTTCAATGATGGGAACATGAACCGCATGATGAACGGGGAACAGAGCAAGATCGCGCTTCTCTGCGGTTTCGGATTGCAGTATAATGGATCGATACCGTCGGGACTGCCTGCCTACCGAAAAGCCGACATGGTCGTGGTCCCCGCAGATGGTAGCAGCACAATGGATGTCTCACAATGGGCGGTGAACATAGTTGAGAGCGGCGACAGCAAGGCGATAGATCCTATCGTCAGCAAAATGAAAACGCTCGGGATATTATCGGCTGACAATATCTCAAGCGGCGCGAACGGTATACTTCAAAGCGACACGAAGGAAATAACCCTCGACACAAAACAAAAACGCTTCACCGTCATTACGCCGCGCACCGAGGGCGTATCGCTCCATGCAGGCGAACGAGCCGAACTGAAACAGATGACCGTTGCGGAGACCACGGCATCCGCAACCGTTGCGTTGTCATCGCTCGATGGAGCAAGTGTTGCTAAAAGCAAACGCCTCCTGCTCATCTATTCGACAGATGCGGTCAACACGGGGCACGAGACCTCCGACGACCGGACAACACTGTTCAATTTAGGAAAACTGCCTATTCTTGTTGAAACGGGGAAACTGCGCGTTGCCATCACGGTTGCTGATGCAGCGTCGAAAAAGATATGGGCGCTTGGATTGGACGGCAGCAGAAAGGAAGAGATCGTAACCGTAAGCACGGACGGCGGCATGATGAAAATAACCATTGATACGGCAGCGTTGAAAACAGGACCGGCGTTCTTCTTTGAGATAGCAGAGAAGTGAATAATGATTTTAGTCGTACTGCAACATTACTAGCAATGACAGGAAACGAAATACCATATGAAGGAGCAAACAACATGGAACGGAGTAGGAACAATAACACGGCAGATCATCCCTCAGGCAAGCTTATTGTCGAAGGTTTTATAAATAATCTTCTGATCTTTCCTCTTCTCGCCATCATCGCCGTAACGGGTGTAGGCGCACAGGAAGTAAAGATCGCCGCCGCCGCGGATCGCCAAACCGCCCTTTACACGGTCGGTGAAAAAGTTATTTTCTCGATCACGCTGACGGGTGTTCCCCACATGGATCTTCCTGGAAAATATTCCCTGACTGAAGGGGGGCAGCCTCCGACACTCAGGGAGTACATCCTCAGCGCCAGCAAGCCGGCGGTTGCCATAGAATATGAATTTAAGCGCCCGGGCTTTGTCCTGCTGAACGTTTTCCCTTCTGACAGCGGTTTACCCGTGTTGCAGGCTGGGGCAGGGTGCGAACCTGAAAAACTGAGACCGTCCCAGCCTAAACCTGACGACTTCGATACCTTCTGGGATTCCCAAAAGGCCAGGCTGGACGCGATCCCGGCAAATGAGATAATGATCCCACTACAAGAGGTCACTAGTGATTCCATCGAAACCTACGCGATCACTTTTGACAACATCAATGGCAGTAAGATCCGCGGCTATTACTCAAAGCCAAAAGGTAATGGCCTCTTCCCTGCGATATTGTTTGTAAACTGGGCCGGTATATATTCACTGAATCCTGCCAACGTCACCGCCTATGCCAAAAGAGGGGTGATAGCCCTAGATATCAATCCACATGATATTGAAAACGGACAATCCATTGATTATTATAAGGAACTGGGAACAGGTCGGCTATTGGGCTGGCAACTGCAAGGGCGTAGCAATCGCGAATCTTCTTATTATCTTCGGATGTTTCTGTCCTGCTATCGCGCCGGGAAATATCTGACTGGTCGACCGGAGTGGGACAAAAAACGGTTCGTGGTGACCGGCGGAAGTATGGGTGGCGGCCAATCGTTCATTACCGCCTATCTTTGCCCGCAGATCACCGCCTTGGCCGCCGCAGTACCAGCCCTATGCGATCATGGAGGCATGCTTGTCGACCGTATTCCAGGCTGGCCGCAATGGATTAGTCAGGTCGCTGATAAGCCGGAAGAAAAGCAACTCGCTGCCTCCCGCTATTTTGATTGTGTGAATTTTGCCCAAACTATAAGAGCCCGGGCGCTGGTCTCAGTTGGTTTCATCGATACACTCTGTTCCCCGTCTTCGGTCTATACCGCATTCAATGCGTTGGTCGGTGCTAAGCGGATGCACAACATGCCTACGGCTGGACATAAGGGAGACAGCAATTGGCGTGCTGAGCTGAAAACATTTTTATATTCCGAGCTTGGAATACAAAATTAAACGCTCGAATCAGTCAGAGGCAGAATGAAAGTAGTCATTGATACGGGAGCGTTAAAAGCAGGACCGGCGTTCTTCTTTGAGATAGCAGAGCGATGATGTTGACAGCACAAATTAAGCGGCATACAGTAATAATGGCATACAAACAATGTACCGAACCGACAACAACGTATCAAATCGAAAAGGATATTTGTTTCGAATACGCCGATGTGATATCCATTAACAATTATCCCGGCTGGATAGGGAACACGCCGGACTGGACTAAGCCGTCATTTGATTATATTCGGCCTATGCTGCATTTCAGGATTATCCTATTGTCGATATTCATGTATTTAACGATATGGTGAACTTTAAAAACGAATCAATTACTAGCGAGTGTCTTGTACTTAGCGGAAATCCTGTCGGTATGGCGCTATCGCCAACACTTAGTCTTGCTTTTATAAAAGGATACATAAAAAGCCCGGAGCAGGTTTTTTATATAGTACATGGAAAAAACGAAGATAATTTTTTAGATTTTATTAGTCAAATGGGATTAAACAAAGACAATGGCAATAAAGAATATCCGGCGAGTCTTGGATTTATATACAAAATCAGAAAAAAATTATTTGATGAAACTAAAAATTCTTCGCCCGTACTTGATATTTCTCCAGGTGTTTTTAAATCAATTTCCGGAGAGATAATCTGGTCTTTTACAGACAAAAATAAAACGCTTCTCACTATTAATACACCAAAATATCAATTTGCGGCCGGAAGACTCGATACCGTAAAAGCGCAACTTAGCAATATAAGTGTTTCTTTTGATCAACATGGAGCAATGACGGCAATAGCACTTGATGATATCCTCTTATTTATTCAAAAAGTATTTTAATCACTACTGTTAGCTCGTTTCGAAATACAGGGATGGTATCCGAGAACAGAAATAGCGGTCCTGAATATATGCAGGGAAAACTTATCAAAGAGATGGGTACCGCGCCTGTCCTTTTAAGAAGAATTCGAGGTGAATTGTTATTTGCGTATAATACTGCTCCTTATATTTCCGCAATTATGTTGGACGGAACTCTCAAGGACATCAAGGGAATTATGATCAAATCCGAAAATAAAATACAATACATTACATACCGTTGGGTACTGAAAATTCACCATGGTATTGGATTGGATTCAAATAAATCTTAACATATCGTGTTGGTATGAATAATAATGTATACTACAATGAATGTGCACCTATAATAATTTAATAAAAGGTTTCACGGCAGAGGCTGCTCAGGGTCGCTATGAGTTTAATTAACTTCAGGGTTGGTCTCGCGACTATATTTTTAATTATTTTGGTTCGGTCAACCCACCATGAAATAGCCCGGTACAGCCGTTTAGGGTGTCCTCTGCTCATGATGAGTCTCTTGAAATAGTTAATAAAATAATATCAACTTGCTGAAAGGAACAGCTTGTGTAACTATATGGCCAGTTGTTTTTTATCCGCATCCTTCTTTTATATCAGGTACAAAGAAGATTTCCTTGTCAAGGCAGAGCTTTTTTCAAATCACCTGCCAAAACCGCGTTCTCCGGTATTCTGATCAACCTGAGATCCTCTCCCCAATGTGTGCCGCTTTCGCCGCTTT
>DNNS01000400.1 GCA_003497555.1 Spirochaetia bacterium | reverse complement strand
GTCTCTTACAAATAAATTTTCCTGGGAGGAAAAATATGGAACTTGCAGAATTTGACGAACTCTATAACCAAAAGGAATCATTTGAACCTGTAAATGTTAAACCCGGAGAAATGAGTCCGCGGGAGCGTTTTTTTGCCATAATGGATTTTAAAAAAATCGATCGCATAATTGATACGGAATTCGGTTACTGGAAAGATACCCTGCGCCGCTGGCACAGTGAGGGGCTTCCTTCCTGGGTTGATAATAATGAAAAAGCCGATGTTTTTTTCGGATTTGACGTATGGAAAAAACAGATTCCGGCTAATACCAATATTGACCCGGTTTTTCAGGAAGAAATTTTAGAGCAAAATGCCGGGCATACCATAAAATATGATCAAAGCCGGGTGAAATGCGAGGTTTTTACAAACGGTGCAGACACTATTCCGCATTATCTGGATTTTCCGATCAAAGATTTTTCTACCTGGCAGCCGTTCAAGGAAAGACTGAAGCCCGATGCCCCAAAGCGGCTGCACGCCGATCTGAAAGCACTGCAGAAAATTTTGCAGAAAAGAAATTATATTCTCTGCGCCGGGGGAGGAAGCACTGCCGGAATTATCAGAAACTGGATGGGCTTTGAAGGCATTTGCATGGGCATTTATGATCAGCCGGATCTGCTGGACGATATGCTTGCCGCACTTGCAGAAGTAAGCGCTTCCCTGGCCGGGGAAATTACCGCTTATATCGATGTTGATCTTGTTGCCTGGTGGGAAGACATTGCTTTTAAAACCGGACCGATTGTTACTCCGTCTTTTTTTATTGATAAGTGCGGCCCGGTATATAAAAAGGTCATGGATATTTACCGCAGTAAAGGCACGCGTTTTTCATATGTAGACTGTGACGGCGATTTCCGCACATTGCTTGCAGGCTGGATGAATAACGGCGTTAACATCATGTTTCCGCTGGAAGTAGCTTCCGGAATTCATCCGGAAAACCTGCGGCGCGATCATCCGGGCATGCGCATGATGGGCGGGTTTGATAAAATGCTTTTGCTGCAGGGTAAAAACGAAATCAGGACGGAACTTAAACGTCTGAAAAAAATTACTGATGAAGGTGGGTATATCCCGCATGTTGATCACCGGGTTCAGGCAGATGTGCCATACGGCATTTATTTATATTATCTTGAATGCAAGCGTGATTTGTTCGGACTGACAGGGAAAACGCCGGTTTAAAAGCTTTTTAAACCGAGTACAATTTTTATATTTGATGAGAGATTATACTCTATTTAAAAAAAATTATAGATAACACTGTTTATACTTTTTTCTCCCTCAATTAGAATTTATGAATCCATAAAACTTGCAGAACGGGTATGATTTTTTTCTTGGGTATGCGTCTTNNCTTGCAGGACCTGTTGTTCCATAATAAAATATTTTTATGGAATTCCTGATAGTAGCTGTCGGCGGATGCCTTGGCGCAATCAGCCGTTATGCAGTCAGCAAATTAACCGGGCATTATAATTCTTTCCCCTGGGCTACTTTGCTGGTGAACATCGGCGGTTCCTTTTTAATCGGCTGCTTTTCTGCATGGAGCGAACGCTTTTCTTCTGCCGATTACCTGCGCTTGTTTTTAACTGTCGGGTTTTTAGGGGCTTTCACCACTTTTTCAGCCTTTTCAGGCGAGACTCTTTTACTTTTCCGAAGCGGTTTTTTTATAACCGGCTTTTTTAACATTGCGCTTAATCTTATAGGGTCTTTAACCGCTGTTTTCGGCGCTTTTTATATTACCAAATTCCTGATTTAATGCTATAATGCTGATAATAAGGGTGATGCCATGAAAAATTCCAACGCTTGTCTGGTAATAATCAACGGGCCTGATGAAAACCGCAAAATACTGCTGTTTTCTCATACTGAAAGCGGGTTTATTATAGAATCAGAAGGCAAAGACTACACTATCGGCTCCCATAAAAATGATGATATTTTAGTCAAAGATAAAAAAGTATCCAAAAACCATGCTCTGCTGCAGAGAAAAGACGATCGCTGCATTATTACCTGCAAATCCGGCCGAGACCTGCAAATTAACGGTAAACCGGCCAAAGAACCGATTCTGCTGGCAAGCGGAGACCAGATTCTGCTTGGAGAAACAGAAATAAAATTCCTGCAGGGCGATATTAAAAATCTTTATTACGAAAATATACGCAATAACATCAATATTGAAAAAAACAGCGGAGCCTGGCAAAAGCATTATTTTGCCACAATTCTTGAAAAACAGTTTTATCTGGCCAAGCGCCATAACGATGATTTATCCGTTATCTTTATCTCCCTGAAAAAAAATGAAAACAGTTCGGGTTACCATGAAATAATCCGTGAAGCCGGAAAATCAATTTTACACCGTATACTCAAAACCGATACTTTTGGGTCTCTGTCTGACGGAGTATATTGCATATTATGCCCGGAAACAGGCAGCGAAAACGCCGGAAAATTCATGAAAAAATTTGTTAACTCCATTGAAAATGAAATTAAAACTGTTCTGCAGGCGGAAATTTTCATTCATTCAGCCTCTGTAAGCGTATCTGCAGAAATAAAAACCGATGATGACCTGATTTCCAGGGGCCTTGAGCTTTTGGAACACTCCTGATTGCCTCTGTGTCTGTACTTGCCTGTATTCCCGCCCGTCTTGCTTCCACGCGCCTTAAAAACAAAATGCTGCTCGAAAAACACGGTATACCTCTTGTAGTATATACCGCCCGCAGCGTGCAAAAGACCGGATGCGCTGATCAGGTGCTGGTAGCTGCCGATCATAAAGACATCATTGATGCCTGCCGGCGTTTTGGAATTGAAGCTGTTATGACATCAGCAGAACATTCCTCGGGAACAGACCGCATTAACGAAGCAGCCGGATCAAATTTTGAAACAGTTATCAATGTACAGGGCGATATGCCCATGGTCAACAGTTCATGTCTGCAGGCTGTACTTAAAGCGCTGGAGCACGCTCCCATGGGTACCATAGCAGCGCCTTTTAAAGACCGCGCTCAATACCTTGATACCAATAAAGTAAAAGTACTGGTTAACAGCGCAGGGCTTGCCGCTTATTTTTCCCGGGCAGCGCTTCCCTTTGTACGCGATACCTTTTCCGACTCCTGTCTTTTTACCTCTGTTTTTCATCATCTGGGAATTTACGCTTTCCGCCGGGATTTTTTAAAAATCTTTACCGGGCTTCCCCGCTCCACCTGGGAAAACGCCGAAAAACTGGAACAATTACGCGCTTTACAAAGCGGCTATGCGGTGGGCGTTGAAATAATTCCTGATCAGCTGCATGAAATCGATACCACTGAAGATTTCAATAAATTTCTTGAATTTCCCGATAATCATAATGCATGAAACATGTTTTTATTCTGCCCCTGCTGATATTTGTTCTGTGCGCCATAGACAAACAAATCTTTGAACCTGCCCGGCGTTTTTTACGCTACAAAGAAGAATTTTACCGTTTATATTATCTGCCGTCTTATTACAGCAACGACGATTTACTGCGCAATATCGGGCATCTGCAAACCGCCCTGCGCGCTGATTTTGCTCCGCCGCTAAACGCTATTGTTGTATGTGAGAATGAAAATCAGTATAAACGCTACCGGCGTCTGCTGGTAATGCACATTTATTATCTGCTGACCCAGAACCATGTTTATCTGGCAGCGCGTTTTGACAAGCATGAAATCCGGTTTTATAATACACCCTATGCCGAAGACATAGTCAAATCTCTGGCTTATGCCCGTTATAATTATGAATGCGCCCTTAATTACTGGAATGAAGCTGTTTACTGGAAAAATGAAGCGGATGCCTTTCGCCGGGAGAGAGTAGATCTGGAATTTACGGAAGATATTGCCTGGCGTATGGAAAACGGCGAGCTTGATTACCGGGCTGTAATAGAAAAAAAACTGGAAGAGCTTAAAAATAAAAAACAGTATTTTTCAGGTTTGGGAAAACAGCGCACCGAGTAAAGATGTAAGGTTTTCAAAACTGAACGGTTTTTCCAGGAAAACCGTATTTTTATCAATAAGTTCTTCCAGAGAAATGTCTCCGGTATAGCCGGAAACTATTATCACCGGCAGTCTGGTTTTAGTCTGTCTGATTTTTTTCAGGCATTCCCTGCCCTGCATACCGGGCATGATCAGATCAAGAATAACCAGGTCGATTTTTTCTGAATTATTTTCCAGAAAATCGATTGCCTGGAAACCGTTTTCAGCCTGGAAACACCGGTAATTTTCCAGCTCCAGGTAATTGGCTATGATTTCCCGAACTTCTTTCTCATCATCAACAATTAAAATGGAAAAATTACCGCCGGCAGAAAACGGTTCAGCCGGCTGCAGAAGCTGCTGTTTGCGGTTTTCACCGCTTTCACGGTAAAGAGGCAGGGTGATTAAGAAACTGGTACCGCACGGCGAAGATTCAAATTTAATTTGTCCGCCGAGTTCTTTTATTATACCGTAAACACCGGCAAGTCCGAGGCCACTGCCTTGCCCCTTGTCTTTGGTTGTAAAAAACGGCTCAAAAATCCGCTGACTGATTTCTTCCGGAATACCATGCCCCGTATCACTGATCACCAGGTTTATATGCCCGGGAAACCCGCTGTCGGCTGGTTCACAGGCCGGGGCGGATATAAATGTTTTAAAAATAATTATGCCTCCGTCAGGCATGGCATCGCGCGCATTAAATATAATATTAAAAATTGCATTCTGAATACAGACCGGATCAGCAAAAATATAATCATATTCTGCCTGCAGATCTTTCTGAATAATAATATTCCGGCTGATGGAATATTCCGCCAATCCGGAAGTTTCATTGATAACGGCATGCAAACTGATTTTTTTGGGAAGATGCACGCTTTTACGGGCAAAATCAAGCAGACTTCTGATTATTTTTGCCGCTCTTTCCGCTGCCGCGCCGGTTTTTTTTAAACGCTTGAGAGCCAGGGGGTTTCCGGCTAAATTGCCGCTCAGCAGATCAATATTACCCATGATGATAGAAAGAATATTGTTGAAATTATGCGCCAGTCCGCCGGCCAGCTCCCCGATGGCCTGGTATTTTTCATTCTGCCTTATGCATTCTTCCTTGTTTTTAAGATCCTGGATAATTTCCTGCTTTTCATTCAGTATCATGTCAAAATCATGTTTTAATACCGTAATGGCGTCAATAACAGCGCGGAAAGGGTTTTCGCCGGAAAAATTAAAAAAAGCATATCCGGGCAGCTGCCAGTTGATGGCATTGATTGCATAGAATAATTCATTGGAAAATTTTTGCACCTCCCGGCGGGTATAATTTTTTTTGGATGGAAATTCTCCCGGAGGCTGTTTTATTTTATCTGCTATCCGGGAAAAAACATTACCGTTTGCCAGGCCTGAAACCTGCAGGAATTTTATGGCATCATGATAGTTTTTAAAGGTTTTTACCGGCGAGGGCGGCTGATAAAGCAGTGTAACAATACGCATGAAAACATCAAAAACCGCACTTCCCCCGATAACACACAGGGCTTTAATGCGGTTTTTATTCTGCCGGTGATGCGTAGTCATAATCTGCTGGGATGAAAACGTCGGCAGGGAAGATGAGTTTAATTCCTCAAAAAAAATATAGGACTGATCGGGAAAATACTCTGCCGCCACAGAATCAAAAAGCTCAAGACATTTAACCAGACAGGGTTCGGTTATTTTTCCCTGGTATTTGCAATAAATGATGCGATCGCCAATCAGTCTTAGATAAAAGGAAAATTTTTTATTCTCGTTAAATAAAAGATTCCACCCGGGTTTTCCGGTTATCTGCCAACCGGTTATGGGGCAAATGGAAAGATTTTCGATTTGTATCATAAATCAGGAGTATCGCTAAAATTATTTTTCCCTGCAAAAGCGCTGAAAGAAGAAAACCATTTTTCGTTATTTAATAAAGGATGCATTTCGATATATTCAATAAATTTGGAAAGTTTATAAATGGTCACCGGCCCGGCAGCATGTTCAATACGGCAGGGGNNTTTTCACCGCGGGCAGTGAGGCGGATATCTTCGTATTTTTCATGCTCTACCAATTTGAAATTTTTCAGTTTATTGACAGCGGAATTAACCGAAGATTTTTCAACATGCAGACTTGCGCCCAGATCGGTAGTTCTTACCCTGCCGTTTTGTTCGTACAAATCAAGAATAGCTTCAAGATAATCTTCCAGGCTGGAGCTTAGATTTAATGAATTACCCGTCATATGATGGTTTATTCTATCTGTTTTTTAAATAAAATTCAAGGGAGTCGTCATAGTTGGGNNGAAAATACGTACTCTGCGATAAGACCAATACCCCACCGCCCTCTTAGAGGGAGATGGAAATATTTTTTGTCTGACAATACCGGCATGTAATTATGGAAATATCTTTAGAAATTCACAGATGGTTAGGTTCCGAATTTTTTAAATTAAAGCATGCAGCTGCCAGACACTGTCTGCATTATAATTTTTTGTTGATTTTTTTCAGGCTTTCAGGTCTTGCGCAAGCTGTTTGCGCGTCCATGGGTTAAGCATAACATCATTAACTGATTCCATCCAGCTAATCATGCGCATTCTTAATCTGTGCAGTTCCTGCCTGTATCCGGGATCCGCTGCGTGGTTAATAATTTCTGCAGGATCGGCTGCCAGGTCATATAGTTCATCTTCAGCGCACATATTCCAGATGTATTTCCATTTGCGATCGCGCACCATACGCTGGGAATAGGAAGAAAACTGGCCCCCGTGCCACATGCCGAAAACATCCTGTCTCTCTTCCGGTTCGGTATTGTTGGCCGACTCCACCAGATTTTTTCCGGTAAAGGTTTCGGGTTTCCGGACATTACCGATATCACAAACCGTAGCCGCTATATCTATTTCATTTATAACAAATGACCGGCACTTTGAACCGGTTTTGACTTTTCCGGGAAAACGCATGATCAGGGGAACATGCATTACATCATCATACATGATAAAGTGCTTATCTATCATTCCGTGCGCACCGCACATATCTCCGTGATCAGTCGTATATATTATACAGGTATTATCAGCCATGCCCGTTTCGTCAAGACAGTCAAGCACCCGTCCTATTTCGTGATCAAGAAGGGAAATCTCGCCAAGATACCTGCTTACCAGCGGCGCCCATTTTTCCCATGTCCAGCCGTCAACTTCCCATGTTCGTTTTTGCTGTGCCTGTATATATGGTTTTCCCCTGAGCTCATCGGAGAAATTCGGCCAGGGTCTGATACTGCCGGGCGCATACATGGAAAAATACGGATCGGGAATAATATTGGGCAGATGAGGCTCTACCGGATCCCAGCGGAGTAAAAAAGGCATTTTACTATTGTGGTAATTTTTTAATAATTCAATAATCTTACCGGCGCCCCAGGCGAGCCGAGTTTCCCGGGGGCTGACGAACGGATCCTTTTCGCCAAACCAGCCGTTTTCCCTCGGCAGCGGTTCAAATTTTTTTTCCGACCGCCAGGTATTATACTCCGATAACGGATGATAACTGCTGAATCCGTAATCAAGCGGTGTGCCTTCAAATTCCTGATGATATTTACCGACATAGCCCAATTGATAGCCGTTTTCAGCCAGCAGATTGGACCAGAGAGTGAATTCTTTTTTAGCCGGCCGGAAAATTTCTGTGCCGGGTATGCTCATACATCCATGCTGTACGGGCCAGGCG
The DNA here is from genome assembly GCA_003497555.1 of Spirochaetia bacterium. GTDB lineage: Bacteria > Spirochaetota > UBA12135 > UBA12135 > UBA12135 > UBA12135. Next base: position 2,662 of record DNNS01000400.1, on the reverse strand, counting down.
CCGTTCATCAGACTGGCGCGAGCCGGGGAACAAATAGGCGATGGAGTAAATGCACAGGTAAAGTTTACTCCTTCTCCGGCCAGGCGATCCAGCGCCGGGGTTTGAATAAATTCATGGCCATTGGCTTTAATACAATCGAATCTGTGCTGATCGGAATGAATAATTATCATATTGGGGAGTTTTTTCATAATGAGAATTAACCTTTTTTAATTTAACATTTTAAAAAATAATTATTTATGTTCATACGGAATAATCAATTCGCCATTCGTGCGGAATTAATTCGAAACGCACTGTTTCTCCGGATCTCAGGCGGAGGGTAATGCCGTGATTTTTTATTTCTTTTCTTCCCCGGCAGCAGATTATTTTTTTAAATCCCCGTACCGGATTAAAAAACTCAGTATGAAAAAACAAAGCACTCCCGGCCTTGATTTCAATAACGGCTTTTTCCTGATAAAGTCCTTTTCGGCATTTTAAGCGTAATAATTTTTTTTTCGAACCAGGCACGGAAAAATAATCGATCTGCCACTGTCCGATGCGCAAATCCGCACAATCAATATCTTTTTGAGCAGACAGACTGATATAAAGATTACCCTGAACCGGGGGGCTGAATGTTTTTATACCGGCGCCGTATTCAATTATCAGTCTGGCAGCATAGGTATTCCACATGGTTTCCACGCTCCGGCCGCCCGGATAAATAATGGAAGGCTTGCCGGTCAGCGGATGATAATTTTCATGCAGGATGTTGCCATAAGCAAGACCATTTTTCACCATAAGAACAGTTTTTTCCGCAAGCTGCGCCGCCTCTTTTATAAAACCGTGCTGTTCAAGCCCCTGGATAAAGACAGCATTGGTTGGAATCCATACCGGACCTTTCCAGTAGTCGATTTTAAAACACTCTTCCAGCGGTGAAACGGAACTGACCGGCCATGGCATATTTTTCGTATATTTTCGATAATAGTCCATTACATCATGCACGCGGTTTTTAGGAAGATTTTCCAGCCACAGACAGAACAGGGGCTCAAAGGTTTTTATGCGCAGAGGCTGTTCATTATCAAATGAATAATAAATGCGGTCGGTTGGATCATAAAGAGAAGCGAGTCCGCGATGAAGTTTCTTTTCCAGCGCCGCAAGCGTTTTATCATCGCTTTGCCGGGTCAGCCGGCCTATTTTACGCAATATTTCGACGCTCTTGATATAACAAACCGTCCAGAACAGATGACGGTTGGTAAGCATTTTTTTTGTGTTGCATTTGTTATCATCAATGTATACTGAAAAATTATCAAGCCCGGATTCTCCGGCAGTATGCAGGCGGGCGGTATAATCCCGGTTCAGACGGTTTTTTAAATACCACTTCAGGTTTTTTAAAACATAGGGATACGCTTCATGCAGAAAGGAAATATTGCCGGTGAGTAAAAACAAGTTCCAGACTCCCCAGGCTAAAAAAGGACGGTTACTGCCTGCGGAAACCGATATCGGGCCGTATTGCTGAGGCAGGCGTCCGTCTTCTTCCATGGCATAAAAATAATTGCGAAACTGGTTTTCGGCATCAGAGAAATCGCGTAAACCCGCAGCCTGGGACAAAAAGGCGCTGTCCCATAAAAAAATATTATCTGCACTGTTTGTATAAGCGGTATAATAAGGATGCGCAAACGGTCCAAAGGCATTACGGCGGTAACAGCGCATTCTCTGAAAACAGGTATAAAAAAGCCTGATGCGGGATTTGTTTTTTCCGGAAAGCCGCGGGAGTCCTGAAAAAAAATCATTGGCTCTCTGGATTAAAAATGATCGGCTGCTCACGGTATCGATATTTTTTGTATCATTAAAAATATCGGCAGCGGAATTCTGCATCTGCAGCCTGAAAACAAACTGCGCTTTTTTCCCGGGTTTATTAAAAATAAAACATCCTGAATTGTTAATAGCATGGTTTTTTTTTATGGTATATCCATCTGCATTGACGCAAACAGCCCGGTCCGGCATGGAATCGCTTGTCAGTTCGGCGCTGAAAATACGCGAGGCTGTGTAAAATTCTTTTTCTACCTGCCCCATGCCGCGATCTACAGACACGGCCCCATCTCCCAGGGAATACTTTTTTTTAAGCAGCAGGCTTCTGCCGCGGGCTGCAACCGGAGCCATGGGATTAATCTGCAGTATAAAATTTTCAGAGTGAACCGGAAGGGGAAGAAGGCTGAAAAACATCTGCAGGTTATATTTGCATTCTGATTTGATAACAACTCTGGAAATCAGCAGATGCCTGTTAAGCGCCATATACTCCTGTTCAACTTCCAATCCCGGTATAATTATAAATTTAACGGCAGAAACATCGGATGTTGAAAAAACCAGGCGCGGAGGACGGAAATAATTTTCCGGAAGAATATTACTGCAGCCGCTAACGGTAATTCTTGTCCAGAAGGCAAGCAGAAATTTATGGGAAATCCTCCCGGCCATACCGGTAGCCAGACCGAATGATGCCCAGTGGGCGGGAAGAAAATTACTGTTGAAATTACCGACTTTTTCATCATTGGCAAGAGCAGGACCGATAATACCGAGCTCTGCACCCTTACAGGCAGGACTAAATTCTTTCCCCCGGCAGGAAAATATATCCCTGTAATCATGAGCCGGTATTGTCAGATAATCGGATATTTTTTCCGGTTTTTTCATGCTC
>DNNS01000067.1 GCA_003497555.1 Spirochaetia bacterium | reverse complement strand
AACGCCCTTGCCGGCAGCCGCCAACCGTTTTGCGCACCTGACTGCCGCCGGCCTGGTATTCAATAATATTGAAGGGCTCGAAGAAATAATTCCCTCTTTTCTCGGCACTTTATTCAGCAGGGAAAGCATGATGTGTTTTAACAGTCATGCCTGCGGATTTCCGGCTGTAAAAATCGTCAACGAAAAAATTCTTTCTGTCTCCTATGACAAAAATTCAATTGATATCATAGAGATTATTGAACAGCTGCCCGGCATTATCATTCATAAAGAATATTTTGACGGATGCAGAACCATGAAACTTCACTGGCTTTTTTACAATTACATATATAATCTTGCCGGCCGGGAAGAACTTGTTTCCGGAATAAAAAAAATAAATAAGGAAATCCGTCATGAAAAATAAAATCACTATTTTTACCAAACCATGGGTTCTGCCTGCGGAAAAACTTGCCGAACTGACAGCGGATTTAGGCGCAGACGGAGTGGAGCTTGCGGTACGTAAAGGTTATGCGGTAAACCCTGACAATATTTCAACGGAGCTGCCCCGGGCTGCAGAAATTTTCCGCAGGGCCGGTCTTGTTATCGGCAGTATTGCCGGTGATACTGATGAAAAAATCATTGCTGCCTGCGGCGAATCAGGCATTCCCATAATCCGCATCTGCGTTGGTATTAATATGTCAGAAGGCTACCTGGCTTCGGAAAAAAAAATACGTTCCGGGTTTGATAAACTTCTGCCTGCGCTTGAAAAACATCATGTAGCTATCGGTGTGCAGAACCATTATGGTTTTATGATCGGAAGCGCTGTCGGCCTTTTGCATCTGATTGAGCAATATAATTCCCGGCAAATCTGTGCAGTACTTGACCCGGCGCATTGTGCAATCGCCGGTGAACCTGAAACCATGGCGCTTGATATAATATGGAATCAACTTGGTATGGTTAATTTCAAATCGGCAAGCCGTATGCGCATTAACGGGCCTGATGAAGAAGAGGCAAAATGGAAAGTGCTCTGGACAACCGCGCAGCATTCCGGTTATTCCTGGCGCAGCATGCTGGGAGCTCTTGCCCGGCGAAGTTATCCGGGCGTTTTCTGTCTTCCGGCTGAATACTCTCATCCGGAAGGCAACGGTCAGTTGATGGGCGATGCGGTAATTCCTCTGCTAAAAAAAGATATAACATATTTAAAAAAACTTATGAAGGAAAATCCTGCACCGGAAAAAAAGCAAAATACCGAATGGCAGTCAACCGGCGATAAATAGAAAAATTATATTTTCCAGAGAGTCGTCATGTTCAGCTTGAACACCCGAAACCATGAAAATATTATACGTTGGTTCGCAAGGACATGTTGAGGCAGAACCAATACACCACCGCCCTCTTAGAGGGCAGTGGAAATATTTTTTGTCTGACAACAGCAGCTTATAATACTGTTTTCTGGAAGCCTCGGCGCGTTTCGCNNATAAATTTTCCAGGGAGTAAAACAATGAACATTCCAAAAAAAAGAAAAATTCTGACCCGGGGAGGCGACGGCTTGATCCGTATGGCTGAACAGGATATTCCAGAATTAAAAAAAGGTACAATTATTGTAAAAGTAAAAGCCACTCTGGTGAGTCCGGGCACGGAACTAAAAGGCTGGCAGGGATACAGCGAAAAGCAGAAAAATCCGGTGAGTACGGAAAAACATTCGCAGTTCGGTTATTCCAATACCGGGATAGTAATTGAAAAAAGTCCCGATGTTTCCGAATTTAAAATCGGCGACCGGGTTGCGTGTGTGGGCGCCGGGTTTGCCTTACATACCGATTATGCAGTTATGCCGCATAATTTATGTGTACCGCTTCCGGTTGATGTTTTATTTGAACAGGGCGCGTATGCCATGCTCTTAGCCACTGCCATGCAGACTCTGCGGCGGGGAGAACCGGAATTCGGAGAGTATGTATGTATTGTAGGTCTGGGAATCGTCGGTTTACTTACAGCGCGTCTTTATCAGCTGGCCGGATGTTTTCCAACCGGCTGGGAAATTAATCCTTTCCGCCGTGAACTTGCCGAAAAATGGGGAATTCCCTGCACTGCCGGAGATACCTCCGCAGCCAAAGCATTCACAGAAAATTTTGGTTTTGATGCTGCAGTGCTGGCCAATTTCGGAACTTGCGATGAAACCCTTGACAAGCTTGTTTCCTGCATGAAAGTATCTCCCGACGGGCATGCCATGGGAAAAATTATGGTTGTGGGATGGCCGGTTTTTTCTTACGGCGGAAAAATCGGAGATATGAATAATATAGATCTGCGACGCTGTTCGCGCACCGGGTTCGGTTATCATGATGCCAAATGGGAATTCGGAGAAGATTATCCGCAGGTTGCCATGCGCTGGACTACCAAAACCAATTTAAATTTATGCCTGCGTCTGGCTGCAGAAAAAAAAATTAATGTTGATGCTCTTACCACGCACCGTATCCCCTTTTCCCGGGCAGAAAAAGAAACTGCCGATGCCATGAAAACTCCGCAGAATATGCTGGGAGTAATTTTTAATCCGGAGGCCTGAAATGGGAGAGCTGAAGAATAAAAAAGCGCTGATTACCGGGGGCGGACAGGGTATAGGCTATGCCATCAGCGAAGAACTTATAAAGCAGGGAGCAGAAACGGCTGTTCACTATTTTTCCAGTAAAAAAGGCGCCCAGGAACTGGTTATAAAAGCAGAAAAAGCCGGAGTACGCGCCCGGGCCTTTCAGGCGGATTTGACAGATGAACGGGATGCAGAACGTCTGGTGCGGGAAGCGGTCTCTTTTCTTGGCGGTCTTGATATTCTGATTAATAATACAGGGGATTTGGTGGAAAGAAGAATNNCTCCGTATCTTATTGAGTCAAAAAATTCTTCCATAGTAAATCTTGCATCTTTGGCAGGACGTAAAGGCGGGCATCCGGGATCGCTGATTTATTCTGCAGCCAAGGGTGCAGTGCTTGCTTTTACCAGGGCGCTGGCAAGTGAGCTTGGTCCAAGAGGAGTGCGGGTCAATGCCCTGGCTCCAGGCCTTATTTTAGGAACGCATTTTCATAATACCCATACTACGCCGGAGAGCGCACAGGCAACCATTGCCGGTATTCCTCTCGGCCGGGCCGGAACTCCGGCTGATGTTGCAAGGGCCGCAGCATTTTTGGCATCAGAATATGACGGTTTTATCAGCGGGGCAACTATTGATATTAACGGCGGAGTATACTGCGCCTGAAAATTCCAGACAGGACTGAAGCCTGGTTTAAAAGTGCTGATAAATATTTTAGTAATTTGGCACCTTTTAAATCTTTTTAAAATTTAAATAAATACTTGACTAAGGCGATACTGATTTAGAACAATCGTCACTTTCCGGCTAAACACAGCTTGTTAAATAATTTTACGCAGAGGACGCTGAGCTCGCAGAGGTCTGTTTTTATGCTTGATATAATTCCAGATGTAATCAATACTCTATTGTTATTTAAAATATTTGTTACTCGTGATTTTAAATAAGCGGTATTAGCAGAGTAATCANNGGCTCAGCGCCCTCTGCGTGAACAAAATTAAATTTATTTTTATTGGTTGTGCTTTATTGGCCCCATCATTTGAAAGCGGCGGCGGAGCGGGTAAATTAATCTTCCGCTTAAATTATACCGCAAAATATGACAGCCCGGCTTTAGTATGCCCATTTAGCAGGATTTTACCGGGTATTTGCGGGCAAAACAGGCAATATCACTGTTTGCTATATTTGTATTAATGCTTACGAATACCATAAATTTCTTTTCTGCAATTAACGGTATTCGTAAAATACTTGACATATTGTATTTTATTTATATAATATTAACATATAGTTTGTATATTAATTAGGAGTTTTATTATGAAAAACCGCCTTCATGTATACTATTTAATTTCCGGATTATTATTGTCCGCTTATCTTTTTCTGCACAGCGCCGGCCTGGAGCAGGAATACACTATCCGGAAAAAAGATTACAAACTATGTATATTCCCGCAAGGTCAATTCTCGGTTTACATTAAAGATATTGAGGTATTCAGTAAAAACGCCATGATGTTCGGTTTTAATCCGTCACAGACACAGGAAAAAGATATCAGAGAAATCAAGGCTGCAGAAGAAAAAACAGACGAAAAAAATATTATCGTAATAAGCGGTATTTTTGACGGACTGAAATTTACAGAGACTATTTCCTGCAGTGACGATAGTTTTAATGTAGTTTATGATTTGGAAGTGATTGAAGAAACCTCTGCTGTTATAAAGGGAAATTTACGGTTTTCCACCCTTAAATTTGGCATGAAATTACTGCAGGAAATTGCTATCACCAGATACCGGCTGGAAACCCTGGATGGACAAAAGCACGAAGGGGTATTATCTTCTCCATTACCGAAAACTCTTAATCTCAAGTGGATTGATTTTCCCGAATTCTGCGGCGGGTACATTTACATTGATTTTTCCAGGACCAGGGCAGTATTAAACGAAAGAAGATCAGAACCTACTCCGAATGGTTTACAGATATTTACCTACCCGCACTCTACAAGCGGAGGTTCCAAAGTAATGAAAAAAGGATGGACAGGGAAAATGGAATTTTCCGTATACCTGAAACCCCAAAAAACATCGATTGATACATTGAGCCCTATGAAAAAAAATAATCTGGCCTTTAACGGCAGTTTTGAAGACTGCACCAACCCAGGATATCCTGATGGCTGGCAAGTTAACCAGACCTATTTTATCCGGAATTTTACTCCTTTTTGTGTTCTTGACACGAAAAATGCCTTTCATGGAAAAAATTGTATACACATAAAAAACGAAACCGGCGCCCGAATGGATTATACTTCCATGAAACTTCCGGTTTTTCCGGATAAAACTTATACCCTTTCTGCATATATTAAAACAGATAAACCGGGTTCACAAACAGGATTTCTGGTTAATCCGCAGTCGTTTAGCAAAAATATACAGAAAAAAATGTTTACTAAGGTAATTGCGCCAACTTCTTCATGGGAACGGTATAATATGACTTTCGCAGCAGAGGGCATCAGCAGTGTTGAACTGCGCGTTCAATGTGAAGCAGGCAATTTTTGGATAGATGCTTTACAATTAGAGGAAGGGAGTGTTCCCTCTTCGTTTAATATTCCTGATGTAAGCCCAAATCAGGAATTATCCGCAAAAGAAAAAAATAATTCTATGGTAATGACTGTACCCCAAATAGAATGCCCTGTAATTGAAAAGCCTCAGCTCGACGGTGCGATAAAAGATACCTCGTGGAGTAAAGCAGTTCATATTCCTGTGTTTTTTCTTAACAATATCAACGGCGAAAAAGAAAGTTTAGATAAGACACAAGCCTGGATAGGAAGAAGTGATGACGCGCTTTTTCTTGCTTTTCGCTGCGAGGGTAAAGACTTCAAGGGAGCAGTTACCGAACACGACGGTCCTGTTCATAAAGATGATTGTGTTGAGATATTTCTTGTTCCTGCAGAAGATTCCGATTTTTATTATCATATGACATATAACATTAAAGGCATCAAGTACGATGTAATCAGAGATAAAACAGGTACACGCGCCTGGAATCCAGCTTGGATAGTAAAAACTTCTGTTTTCGGAGATTTTTGGAGCAGTGAAGTAAAAATTCCATTTGCCAGCCTGCAAATCGGCGCCCAAGCCGGTCAAAAATGGAATATTAATCTTTGCCGGGGAAATCCCGGGCTTAAGCAATATAGTTCCTTAAGCCCTGTTTATGGAAGTTTTCATAATCCGCAGCGTTTTGCAAAAATTTCGTTTAGTAAAATTGATTTTTCGGAATATTTCCTTGATATTACAAAAATCGGTTTTAATAAAACAGATATTAAAAGCGATAATTACGAGTTATGCCTTGATGTGTTAAACGGCGCTAAAAAAGCTCGTACCGTTAGTATATTGGCGCAAGTTTTGTCTGCTAATACAAAACCGGTTTTACGTGAAATCTCTGCTGACTTTCTTCCTGAAAAAGCTAAAACGATTATTTTGCCGGGATTTGCTCCCGGACCGGGCCATAGTAGAGTACAAATAGAAATAAAAGATAAAATTAAAGGTTCAGTATTAAAAACTTTCACCAGCGAGCCTCTGGATATATCCGGCAATGTACGGATTATAACCGAACAAAACTTCTATCAAAACGAAAGTACTGCAAAAATCATTGTTAATACCGGTTTTTCCGCACAATTACTGCAGTCCGTTAAACCGGTAATACAGCTTGTAAACGCATCAAAACAGATTTTGCAGACTGCTTCCGAATTTATACACTTTCCTTCAGGAGATGTTTATACCATTCCAATCAGCGGTATTCCAGCGGGAAAATACAGTGTCCGCTATTGCCTCGTTGACGGTACAGTACTTGCTGAAGATCAGCTGGAAAAGATTGCAGAAAACATTCAAGTTGTAACAATAAACCGTGAAAAAAATGCTGTCATGATTAACGGCAAAACGGAATTCATACGCGGCATTCTGATTGGCGTGCGATCGTCTGATGAACTTGTTCCTGTTCAAAAAACATTCTGTAAAGATGCCAAAGAAAATAATTTTAATGTCATGATTTTTAATCTTGATGAAGCATTTCAAAAGCCGGAAATTACTTATCAGGGTATACAGGAATTACTTGACTATACGGCCGAATTAAATACCAAGGCTATATTATGGATGCCTAATAAAATAAAAGGTGATCGCAAGGAATATGCAATAAACCTGATTCAAAAATTTAATAATCACCCGGCTGTCCTGGGCTGGAAAATTGCCGATGAGCCGTCCGGCGGCGGAAATATATCACAGGAAGAAGTAAGAGCCAGATATGAGCAGACAAAAAAAGTTGATCCGTATAAACCGGCTTTTGTCAATCATCTATTTTCCGGATTTCAAACCCGTTACAGTGCTTACCCGGATACCGGGGTTTTACCTGCTGATACACTCTGGATTACATATTACCCGGTAGCAGGCAGGCAATCCAAGGAAGATTTAATGGAAAGCTGCGCTGCAATCTTTTCTGCCATGAGCCTGGAAGGAAGAAAAAACAGCCAGCCGGTCTGGTTTTGGACTCAGTCATTCGGATATGCCAACAATTGGGCCAGAACTCCAACCCCTGAAGAACAAGTTTATCTTACCTACATTCCTCTTATTTATGGCGTAACAGGAATTATGCATTTTACCTATCGGCCGCAAGTTGAAGCCTTGTGGCAAAAAATATCTGATTTAAATAAAGAGCTGGAAGTACTTTCTCCGGTTCTTTTTTCAGAAGTAATTGAAAATGAAGTATTAACATTCGGGCAAATCCACGGTATATTGCGAAAATATAATAATAAAATATATTTTATTTCTGCTAATGCAGATATAAAACCGCAAACCGCCAGGCTGGATTTAAGAAAATGGGTTGGGCTTGAAAAACAGACT
>DNNS01000080.1 GCA_003497555.1 Spirochaetia bacterium | reverse complement strand
GGGAATATTTTTTGTCTGACAACACCGGCTTGTAATGCTTTTTTCTGGAAGCCTCGGCGCGTTTCGCGACCGCCTTGCGACAGAAAACAGTATTATAACCTGGCATTGTCTCTTATAAATAAATTTTCCAGGGAGTAATAAATGCCTGAAATTTTTGAAATAAAATTCTTTCTGCTTCATTACAAGACTACACCGATAATCATAACCCTCGCTCTTCTTTTTATAGCATCATTTGCCTGGTTTGAGCATAAAAAATCATCCGATCGCGGCGTGTTTCTGCTTTTTCTGATCATTTTACTGCAGATTATAAAACAGACTTTATTGTTTGTAATTTTTACCGCCAGACCCGCTGTTTTCCTTCCCCCGGTATATTATTGTATTTTCGATTCGGCGCTTTCCATTATAACGATCTATCTTGCTATGCAGATATTTAATCAAAAAACTGAAGCTAAAATATTTATTATTGCCGCGCCTGTTCTTTTTATTCTTCTGCTGACAGCCTTTATTCTTCTAATCGGAAGCAGGGGAACAGGCTCTTTTGAGCTGGGCTTCAGGCTTTTTGATATGGTAATGCTGTTCTGGGCTGCCGGAATTATCGGGCGTATGACGCTTTTTACGGATCCCGACTATCCTTTTCATGTCATGCACAAGGTTTTTTTTATTTATTTCCTGCTGATCAGCGCATTTTCAGTAATGTTTTTTTTCCCGGAATCAATTAAAGAAACAATCGCTATCGGCGCCTGGTTTGAGTATATTTCCCTTTATCTGATGTCTGGAGCCGGATATTTTCTGCTGATTTTTACCGATAAAATCACCGGTATCAATGAAATAGAACTCGAAGACCGCATTGACAATATGCAGCACGAAAAAGACATAACGGTCAATCTGCTGCATAAAATCGGCAATGCCATTGTAGATGCTACAGATAAATCACAAGTTCTGGAGCTGATAGTAAACAGCGCAGTAGAAACCACAGATGCCCGGGCCGCAATCATCTGGCTTTATAACGAAGAAAAAAAATTATTTGAATGCGCAAGCATGAATGGCACATTTCCTCCGCTTACCAATGTCAAGTCATATATCCTGGAAAGAATCGAACGTATTGTTAATAAAACCCGAAGCGATACCTTTTCTGCCGGAGAAACCTACGCAGGAAAGGTTGCGGCAGGCAAAACCCCCATGATTGTCCGTGATCTTAATGTTAAGGCGCATCCGGATATTCCCCAGAGCATACCGGGTATTATTGATATTGTCTCTTTAATCTGCGTGCCGGTAATGCTTAACGAAATTGTTATCGGCGTTATGGCAGTTGTCAATAAACAGAATTTTTCCGGTAATTTCAGCGAAAGCGACGCATCCATGATGCGCACCCTGGCAGATCAGTGCGCAATCACCATTAACCATTTCCGTCTGTTTAAAGAAAGCATGGATAAAAAAATGAGCGAAAAGGAAGTATTGATTGCCGGACAAATACAAAAAGGCCTGCTGCCGTCTGAATTTATTAACAGCGATAAATTTGAAATTTACGGATTTTCCTATCCGGCCAAGGGCGTAGGCGGAGACTATTTTGATTTTGTGGAATTCGATAAAGATGTAATCGGCGTAATTATGAGCGATGTGGCAGGCAAGGGAGTTCCGGCATCGCTGGTTATGGTTATGATCCGCTCTATTTTCCGCACTTTTGCTACCGGCAGCCGTTCGCCGCGCGAAGTAGTTGAAAAAGTCAATAATTCCATGACCGGCGATGTCAGCGAAGACCGCTATGCCACTTTTTTTTACTACATGATCAATATTAAAAAGAAAACCCTGCTCTATACCAACGGAGCCCACGGGCCGCTGTTGCTGTTTCATAAGAAAGCGCAGGAATTCGAACTGCTGGATACCCAGGGCATGCCGGTTGGTATCATGAAAAATTCCGAATATGAAGAAAAATCCGCCAAAGTCGATTCGGGCGATATTCTGGTACTTTATACTGACGGCGTTACCGAGGCCATGAACCCCAAGAGAGATCAGTTTTCCATTGAAAGGGTAAAAGAAATAATTTTAGCCAATCAGGATGCTCCGCTGCAGCAGATGGTTGATCAGGTTTATGAAAAAATGACTGTTTTTAAAGACGGCGCACCTCAGCATGACGATGAAACCCTGCTGATTTCCAGAATTAAATAATCAGTCTGTTGATTTGAAACAATGAATTTATTTACTGATATTTTCCAGATAAGCCTTGGTAAAAACCGTATCCGCTATGGCCGCGGTATCAGCCTGCAGAATATTAAATACGGTTTTATTGCCTGCTTCAAACCTGTCAATACTGTAGCCGGTACGCGGTAAAAACCGGCCTTTTATTTCCATGTAGTCTTTATATAACTGAGTCATCATATGAGTGCCTGAGCGCGAATAATTTTCTATTTTCAGAGGCAGATGATTACCGGTTTCCATCCAGATTTCCTGTTTAAAATAAGTAACGTCTTTGACTTTGGCAGTAATGGTAAATTTATAAACCTTGTTGGCTCCCAGCATGGTTTCTTCCGCCGGAAGAATACTGCCTTTTTCATCTTTAGCCGGTTCATAGAGCTCGCTGTATTTACGTTCTTCCAGATCGCCTGATTTTATATCCGTCCCGCTGATATTTTCATCGCGGTTGATATGCTGGAAAGTCCGGGTGTTCTTGCGGTACATCCAGAAATTATCGCCGGTTTTAAGGTAGCCGTTACCGCTCTCCGATGAAGGTTCCAGCATGAGCAGTAAAAAGGCATGATCCCGGTCGCGCCGGTAATAAATCATTTCATATTTATTGGTTCCCATCTGCGGTTTTACCTGCAGAAAACTCATACGGGCCGTTATATCACTGCTGAGTTTCTGCGATTGATCCATGCGGTTTAAAAGCTCGGTTACCGGCGGGGCCGAAATCAGCAGGCCGAAAACACTTAAAAAGAAAATTGTAATTTTATTCATGATGACTCCTTCGAAAATTTNNAATCCGTGCAATCCGTGCAATCCGTGTCTAATTTTTTTTCATTCCATTTTCCGCAAAACCTCAGCAGGGTTCATTCTTGAAGCCTTGCGCGCCGGAAAAAAAGCAAATATCCCGGTAACTATCACAAGCGACAGACAGGCGGATATTATGCTTCCCGGAGTAATCATAAAATATAAATGATTGTTTTTTAAAAACATGGTCATCATGCTTTCTGATTTTATGGGAATGGAGGAAAGGCCTGCCATGAGCAGCAGAGACAATAATACTCCGCTTATTGAGGCTAAAACGGCAATCAGCATAAACTCGCTGGTAAAGAGCCTGCGCACATCAGTCTGCTGCATGCCGATGGAGCGCAGAGTACCGATTTCCTGGCTGCGTTCGCGTATGGTCATACCAAGCGTGTTCATTACGCCGATCAGCGAAATTGCCAGAATAACAAGCACAGCAATAAAAGTAAGACTGTTCATGGCCTGTTCCAGCTGCAGCATTTGTTCTCCGGTTTCGTACATGGTGCGAACATCAAGAGCCTGGCCCTTCCAGCGTGATTTACCCAGTTCGGCGAATTTTACCTGGATATCGCGCGTAGTAGGCGAACGGCGCAGAAGTATCCATTCCCGGGCAAGAGCGGCAGCCAGATTCCCGGTAAAAAAGGAATCATCGGTTTTAACAGGCAGGTGCTCGTAATATAAAAGAGCATGGCCCTGGGGGGTGAGAAAGCCGGTTTTTTCTGCCGAACTGAAAAATCCGCTGATGCGGAATTCCTTTTTAACCAAACCGTGGAATTTTGACTCATAGCTCATGATTATCTGCGAACCGGTTT
>DNNS01000724.1 GCA_003497555.1 Spirochaetia bacterium | reverse complement strand
TCTTCGGCATTGATACGGCATTCAATACAATGCCCTTTAAATCCGATATCGCCCTGTGAATATTTTAGTTTTTCCCCGGCCGCAACCCTGATCTGCCATTTTACAATGTCTATGGTAGTTAAAAGTTCGCTGATAGAATGCTCAACTTGTATGCGCGTATTCATCTCCATGAAATAAAATTTGCCGTCAGCATCATCTACCAGAAATTCGATTGTTCCCGCCCCGGTGTATCCGACTTCTTTTGCGCCTTTGACAGCTGCTTCTCCCATTTGTCTTCGCAGTTCAGGGTTCATAATAGGCGACGGCGTTTCTTCAATAAGTTTTTGATGCCGCCGCTGAATGGAGCAGTCGCGCTCGCCAAGATGAATAATATTGCCGTGTTCATCGGCAAGAATTTGAATTTCAATATGATGCGGATTTTCAATATATTTTTCCATATAAACATCGGGATTGTTGAAGGATTTACCGGCTTCATTTCTGGCAATGGGAAAATTATTTTTTATTTCATTGTCGTTTTTACAGATACGCATACCCTTGCCTCCGCCGCCGGCAGTGGCCTTGATTATAACCGGGTAGCCTATTTCGTTTGCTGCTTTTAGCGCATTTGTTTCATCTGCTATTATGCCTGTGCCCGGAATTATGGGAACACCGGCTTTTTTCATGGTTTCACGGGCTGTGGCTTTATCGCCCATTTTGTCTATTACCTCCGGAGTCGGGCCGATAAATTTTATTTTATTTTCAGCGCAGATTCTTGCGAATTTGGAATTTTCAGCTAAAAAACCGTAACCCGGATGAATCGCCCCGGCATTGGTAATTTCCGCTGCAGAAATAATCCTGGGAATATTTAAATAGGAATCAGCTGCCATTTCAGATCCGATACATACATCTTGATCGGAAAAAAAACGATGCAGTGAAGTTTCATCGGCAGTCGAATGTACGGCAACAGTATGTATGCCAAGCTCTTTACAGGCCCNNCCGCGGTTGGCAATTAATAATTTTTTAAACATTCCGGCTCCTTGAAATCAGTTAATATCTTCAATGCTGGTAATGCGGATTAAGGGCTGATGATATTCAACCGGCTGCCCGTTTTCTACCAGAAACTCGGTAATTTTTCCGCTGCAGGGAGCGTGGATTTCATGCTCAATATGCATGGCTTCAACAATTGCTATTGTCTGTCCTTTTTTTACCATATCACGCAGTTTTACTATTTCCGTATCGGCTTTTTTATGTCCGCGGCGGAAAAAACCGACCGTGCTTGATAATACTTCTCCGGCAGACGCTTTTTTCATTTCGGTTTTTCCCCCGGCTGTAAGGGATGGCTGCTGAACAGCCGGAGAAGCTGCTTCCGGCGCTCTTTCTGCCGGTATTTGATCCGGCAGCGCGGATGATGATTCCGGTTCTTTAATAATGCGGACTTTGTTATTTTTGGTTTCAAGGCAGAATTCCTGAATGCCCGTACCGCTGATGGCTTTAACCGCACCCTGAAGAATTTTTATGTCCATTTGTTTTCTCCGCTTTATTCTTTTACACGCTCGATATAGGATGCATCTCTGGTGTCGACACGTATTTTATCCTTGACTTTAATAAAAAGAGGCACCTGGATGGTTACACCGCTTTCAATTTCTGCCGGTTTGGTGGATCCTGATACGGTGTCGCCCTTTATACCGGGTTCAGTGTGGATTACTTCCTGTACAATATGCGCCGGCAGATTAAACATAATTGGCACATTATCGCTTAAGGCAATATCTATATTCATGTTAGGTATAAGCCATTTCAGACTTTCACCGATTACTTCTTTATTTATATGATATTGCTCGAAATTTTCATTATCCATAAAAACATGTTCATCGCCGTCTGCATACAGGTATTGCATACGCCGCCAGGTCATGTCGGCAGTTTCAAGTTTTTCTGATGTGGAAAATGTATAATCCAGAAGCGTGTCTTTGGATATACTGCGCAGTTTGGTGCGCATTAGCCCTCCGCCTTTGGTCGGCTTGTAATGTACAGCATCGGCAACTATATACATTTCCCCGTTATGGATAATTACCATGGCTTTTTTCAGTTCACCGGCATAGATCACTTATTGCTCCTGTAATGCGCTGCTTTTATTTGAGAAAAATACTATCANNTTAAAAAATTATATAACCGTATTCCGCAGCCAGATGGTTGTAACTGCACTCCGACCATTTGGTCTGTGTAATATTTTTACTGTTGCGCACCGCATTGAACCCGAAACCATGTGCCGGAATTCCTGCAGGAAATAAATCAATCAAGGGAATACTCATTTCAAAGGTCCAGAATTTTTTCTCCTGCACTGTCGTCAGCAGGATGTTGCCGTTCCAGGCATTGTCAAAAGCCAGGCGGTCAAAAACAGCACCGGCCGGGTTGATTACAATCTGATGTACAAAACGGTAGCTGCGGGCGTAATCGAAAAAAAACTCCAGGCTTTCGCCGTTATAAAGCGGCGCATCACGCTCCTTCGGCATCAGGCTGTAAGCGCTTTTCATAAGCGCCTGTCCTTTAATATGGATTTTTTCAGAAGAGAAAAGAATTTGCAGTTTTGTATGATTGCCAATAGAAATTTTCACAGCCTGGTTCCAGTCGGCTGCAGCGGGTTCTGCAGGAATTTCAAGAATACGGGCATAAACATGGGGAACAGACGGCCTTTCTCCTGTCAGTATTTTCATTTCATTGGAAAATGCTTTGTTTTCCGCTGCAGAAAATTCCCCAACCTTTTCCCATGAAAAACTGCCGGGATTATTTTTCAACCGCGCCAGTTCTGAAAAATAAATAAAATCAGTTTTTTGTCCGAGCTTATGATTATTGATGAATGAAGAAAGAAATGAATAATTGCCGGAAGAAACCAGTAAATTTACATATTGCGCCAAAGCTTTATTACGCTGACTGTCCGGGGCAGAGGCAATAGCTTCTGCAAGCGCGAGCGATTCTCCGGGCCTGATTTTATTGATGCGTACGGTATATGCTGTAATTTTTTCCATGCTTTCGCGTACGGCAAGCAAATCAGGCCAATTTTCACAGAATTCAAGCAGACGTCCGGGAGGAAGTTTTTCCGGTTCGAGAGCCGCAGATGCCAGTTTCAGTAAATATTTTCTTTCCTGTCCCTGTAAATATCCTGCTAATTTAAAGGCATATCCCGGATCTGATGCCGATTTTTCCCTGGTGAAAATATTAAAAACCTCCGGGTGCAGACTGCGGATCAGGATTTTTTCAATCATAGCTGTCCGGTGCGTTTCATTCAATTTATTCGCTGCTGTATAAAGATTTGGGATTAACGGTCTGGAAACAGGCCAGATATATTCCGGCATAATCTGCAGGGCTTTTTCCCAGTTGCTGATTTTTAACGCAGCGTAAAAAACCGCATTGGATGACTCTGAATCCGGAGCAGGACTGTTGACTGCAAGGCCCCATTCTTTTTTATATAAATAATCGAAGAGGCAGTTTGATTGTGAAACAACCGGAGAGATATTTTTTACAATTGTACCCCGGCGGGACATGGTCTCCAGGGGATTTCCGAAAAAGACCAGCCGCCAGGGAAAACTGTAAAGACCTGTACGGGTGCGGGTCGCGCAGGCAAAAGGCCTGTTAATTGCTAATTCGCGGCAGATTTNNTTCCGGAGTCCGGAATGCTTCAAGCAGAGGTTCGCGCATGGAGCCAAAATAACTGTAAGTCCCCCCTTCCAAAAAACGTCCCGCCACACTGCTGCTGTCTTCATGTTTTGAAGCTGAACCGCTGTGAACAATGTGCACCATGGACGGAGCGCTGTTAATGATTTCGAAGGAAGAAGCTTCGCCGCCGTATACGCTCCAGTTGTGTGATCCGCCGGAAGAATTGATAAAAATTATTTCGGCATATTTTTCCCTGTTCTGCAGCTTGCGCCAGGCTGCAAGAGTTGCTTCATTTTCCCGGAAAATTTCCGGATGAAAACGCTTCATAATACCGGCGGATAGCANNTGAAAAAAACAGGGATGTTTGCGGCTCCAGAAAAATACTGCACATGGCCCGGTATACAGCAGCTGGGGCGGAATCAGCATAAAGACGTCCGGCCCAGCCCCAGGGGAAACCGCACGGAAGCCTGGTTAAAAAATCATCAGAAGCCCGTAACCCGCGTTCAGGCTCATTATTCCGGGAATTATAACTGAAAGGGATACTGCAGGCAATAGTAAGGCCGTCACAGTCATTGCCGTAATTACTGAACGGAATGGAATATCTGCTGAAAAATGAAAAAATATCATTCCTGACTGCGTCAAGCGTTTCGGTATCAGCCGGAGTTTTGAAATTTGTCCAGGGGCTGATTAATACCGGCTGCCTGTAAAAAACCGCTAAAGCAAAAGCCTGCAGGGTTGTATTTATTAATGGATCAAGCACAATAATTCCATTAGGCTT
>DNNS01000725.1 GCA_003497555.1 Spirochaetia bacterium | reverse complement strand
CACAATGCCAGTTAGGGAAATAATAAGCAGCGATTACAGGTCTCTTGTTCATATTGGTCATCCTTTTTTTTATTTGATAAACAGCTATTCAATTTGCGGCATGAAATAATTATATATTATTTTCTGCAGCCGATCTTGGACAAAAAAGCATCTGACAAAGGTGAAATAAGGTAAATGACAAAATTGTCCAATTATTTTTCGATAAGCGGACGAGGTGTGTTACTGGGTTTCATTCCATAATATGCGTGAAAAGACCGATAAAAATAGCTTAAATCATTAAAGCCGCAGCGGTAGCAGATGCCTGTAATAGAATTGTCTGTGGTTTTCAGCTCATTCATTGCTGCTTCCAGGCGCAGTTTTTTAAGGTATGCGGTAATTGTTGATCCGGTATTCCGGTTATAGACTCTGCACAGAGAAGAAGATCTCATGCCCAATCTGCGGGATAGATTCGAAAGAATAAAGTCATCATGAAAATTTTGCCGGAGAAAATTATTTACATAGTCTGCAATTTCTTCCGGTGTCATGGCCAGACCCCGCTTTGCACTCCGCCGCATCATGAGCATCAAAAGTTTTAATAAAGAGTAACGGATACAGATACGGTAATTTAAATCTTTGCGGTTAAATTCACGATGCATGAATTTGATGAGTGATTTCATTTCATTGTCGCCTTTAAGAACATAAATGGAATCACGGTTCACAGGAGAAAACTCTTTGAAAAAAATTGAAAAAAAACCAAAATCATCCTGAATCGGCGGCAGATTGTCATTTATCAGGCGCAGGTCAAATAAAATATTGTAGCAGCGCAAGTCATTGCCCGGATGCCGGTATGCAGTAACCGAGTCAGGGTGGGTCAGGATAATTGTCCCTGGTGAATATTTGTATACGCGGTTATTGACAAGATACTCCCCTGTCCCGTCCGTAATACAGCTTATTTTCCAGAATTCCCGTTGATTTCTTATATCGGGATGCGGTATTTTTATTGAAAGATCAATATAAAAAGGAAAATCATTTTTCAGAAACTGTTCCCGCTTCCAAATTTTATATGATTTTTTCTCTTGTTCGGAATTTTTCATTATGATATGCAAAGATACATTTGATATACTTTATGATATTATACATCCTACCCCGGCATTTTTCAAATTAGAGATTTTTTTTTTTAAAAGCGGAGTTAAACTTGGGCGGTTTGTCGCCTTGACTAAGTATCAAGATAATATTTTTACCGCTATTGATAAACAGCTAAGCAAGGAATGTAGTGAGTAAAATTGAGGTCAATTTTAAGTACATTTTTACCTGCGGGGCGCGATTTTTTTTCATGGGTACGTGTCTATATTTAATCTGCGGAAAATTCTTGATAACATGGTGCATACTCTTTTTTTTACTTTCCGTGAGAATTTATTTCTATGAATTTTATCAAAAATATACTTTACTGTTTTGTTTACCCAAGAAATAAATTTACACCCTTACCTGCGGATTCCCTTGCATTCATTGAAAAAACAGATTATAGTATCAATATTAAATAATACATTCGCACAGAGGAGGTTTTATGAAAATCAGACAATGGATGTTTATTATTCTTGCGCTTTTTATTGTTTCCTGCGCAAGTCTTCCGGTTCAGGAATACGATCAGGCAAAAAATTACCGCAATAAAATTGAAAAATCCAATCTTGAAAAATACGCACCCGAAAGCTTTCGCCAGGCGGAAGCCAAATTCAGCGAAGGGGAAATGTTTTATAAAAATGAGAAAAAAAGCAAATCCAAAAAGGCCCTGCTTCTTTCCCTGCAGATGTACAACAAGGTTATCGCCGAGGCCCTGCCGTCGGCTGCTGATGAAAAAAAATCGCAGACTGATAGTAAAAAATCCGAGGCGGATAATCTCAAGGCATCAGTAGCCGTAAAAGAAGAATACAGTGAAGTATTGTCTCTTTATAACCGGGCTGAAGCCCTGCGGATGGAAAAAAAATTCGAAGAGGCAATCGATATTTTTATGGAAGCGGAAAAAAAATTCGAAGAAGTTTCAGCCAAAACAAAAGTAAAAAAAACTGCTGCAGAAGAATCTATAAACTCGGCAAAGGCTTCCCTGCAGCAGGCCGATGAAGAACAGAAAAAACTTGACCTGCTTCCGCAAGCGGAAAATACCCCGCTGCCGCTTGAAGAAAAATCCAAGACCGAAGAGGAGTAAATCATGAAAAAATTATTTTTATTCTTTCTGACACTGTGTTTTTTTTCCGCTCCGCTTGCAGGCCAGGTAAATTCAATAAAAGACACTGATGAATACCGCACGGCCAGGGAGCTGCTTGACAAGGCAGACAGCGAAAAAGAAAGAGGCGATTACGATCAGAGCGCGGAATATGCCAGGCAGGCTGCGGATTATGCAGCCAAGGCCGGACGATACGGAACGGTTTTTTTTCTGCGCTATGAAGCTGAACGGCTGAAAAGAGCGGCAGGAAATACCATAGAAGAAGCCAAAACCTTCGGCGCCCATACCAATACGGCTTCTTCTCCGGTTTATTCCAGGGCCCTGTCTTTTTATGCAGAAGGCGACCTTTTTTATTACACCAACGATTTTATAAAAGAATACGAATCCCTGACGGAAAATTACGGTTTATCTATTACTGCTTTCAGCAATGCCTGGGAAACAGGACGCGAAGCCCTGAGGTTCTGCGGTCTATCGGATGCGATCAACAAGTATATAGCAGAAGCCAGAGAGGGACGCAGATTCCTGCAGATCAATAAAATAATCAGCTCCGGTGATGATTCCGATCGTGAAATCGCCGCCTTGATCAGCGACGCCGAATCAATGNNAAAAGCCAAGGCAGCTGTTGATTTAATTGTAAAAATCAAACTTAAATTTCAGGCTGAAAAACTTTTGGCCATTACCCTGGAACGAATCGGCAAGGCAGAAAGCATCGATAAAACCAAAAAATATGAAAACGAGATAAATTCCGCCAAAGAGCACCACAAACAGGGAACGGAATTTTTTGCCGGCGAAAATTATTCCTCGGCTATTGATGAAGCGCGCAGCGCTCTTGAATGGCTCGAAAAAACCGGTCTTAAAATCGACAAAATTGAATACTATAAAGTACGGTTTATTCCCGAATGCCGCGACTGCCTGTGGCGAATTGCCGGATATTCATTTATTTACGGAGATCCGGAAAAATGGCGGATAATTTTCAAGGCTAACGAACAGCTATTCAAGGGACGTTCATCAGACCTGATTTATCCCGGTGAAGAATTTTTTATTCCGGATCTGCCGGCAAAAAAATAAGTACTTACTCAGATTTNNTGTTAAAAATTGTAAAATCTGTGCGGATACAAAAAACTCTCTGGTTTAACAGAATACCCAATCGGGTGTTTTTTTACCCGGTAAATTACAGGCCCGGGCAGAATTAATTATTTTCTGATGGCAAATAAATCTTCTATTGCCTGTCCGCCGGCCTTTTTCAGTACTTCCGGATTTAATACAAAACGGGAAAATACNNTTTACAAGTTCTCCGGCAGTCTGCTGATCAATAAAAAAAGCGGTTTTTTGATTACCGGTATTTTCAATTTTGGCAATACGTGAAGAAATTATATCCGCCAGCCCGGCGCTTTTATAAAAATTTCTGTTATAGACTTCATCCCATGAATAATCAATATAATATGAAAGGTCAATGTTTTTAATCCGTTTCCATCTGCCGTTTTGCCTGACTATATATGGCCCGGGTTCGCCGGCCAGGGGATCCTG